>WTHV01000126.1 GCA_011525265.1 Alphaproteobacteria bacterium
CTATTCCGGGCATTGATCCTGTTGCGCTAGATAATATCTTTAGCCAACAATCAACTGGCATTTTGGGCATGTTTGACATGTTCTCAGGTGGTGCTTTGGGTCGTATGACGATCTTTGCCCTTAATATTATGCCTTACATCACAGCCTCTATTATCATGCAATTGATGACAGCCATCGTGCCGTCATTGGAGCAGATGAAAAAAGATGGCGATGCTGGTCGTAAGCAAATTAATCAATATACACGTTATTTGACTGTTCTTTTGGCAACCGTTCAAGGCTATGGCATTGCGGTTGGCCTTGAATCAGCACAAGGTGTTGTCCAAGACCCGGGCCTCATGTTCCGTGTGACAACAGTGGTGACACTTGTTGGTGGTACATTATTCTTGATGTGGCTTGGTGAGCAAATCACAAGCCGCGGTATTGGTAACGGTATCTCTCTTATTATCTTTGCTGGTATTGTTGCGCAATTGCCTTTGGCATTGGCAGGCACATTAGAGCTTGGCCGTACAGGCGCGCTATCAGCTATCTTTATCATTGGCTTGTTCTTGATGGCCATTGCGGTGATCGCATTTATCGTCTTCATCGAACGTTCAGTGCGTAAGATTATGGTGCAATATCCAAAGCGCCAGCATGGTAACAAGGTCTTTGGTGGTGAGGCACAGCATCTACCGCTAAAGATTAACGTGCCCGGCGTTATCCCACCAATTTTCGCATCATCTTTATTGTTGATGCCTGTATCAATTATCAACCTAACAGGCGGCCAAGATGGCGGTGCTGGATGGTTGGTGACATTGAATGCCCTATTGGGTCGTGGTCAGCCGCTTTATCTTGGTATCTATATCGCCTTGATCGTGTTCTTTGCCTTCTTCTACACCGCGATTGTATTCAATCCAGAAGATACAGCAGAAAACTTGCGTCGCAATGGGGGGTATATTGCGGGTATTCGCCCAGGCCAGCCAACAGCTGATTACCTCGATTTTATTTTGACAAGACTGACTGTTCTAGGTGCAGCTTATTTGTCAGCTGTTTGTATCCTGCCAGAGATTCTCATCTCGCAATATGCGGTGCCGTTTTATTTCGGCGGGACATCGCTGTTGATTGTGGTAACAGTGTCCTTGGATACGGTGAATCAAGTCCAGTCTCATTTGCTTGCGCATCAATATGAAGCGCTGATTAAGAAGTCACGCATCAGAGGTCGCCGGTCATGAATATAATTTTATTTGGCCCTCCAGGTGCTGGTAAAGGCACACAGGCCGCTAAGCTCGTTGAAGAGCGCGGTATGGTGCAGTTAAGTACAGGTGATATGTTGCGTGCGGCTATTTCTGCGGGCACAGAGCTGGGGCTTAAGGCAAAAGAAATCATTGATAGAGGCGATTTGGTCTCTGATGATATTATGGTTGGTATGATTAATGACCGTATGTCACAAGATGATTGCAAAGCTGGCGTGATTCTTGATGGTTTCCCGCGTACAGTGGCACAAGCAGAAGCGCTTGATGCTATGTTTGCAGAAAAGAACATTACTTTGGCTCATGTTATTGAGATTAAAGTTGATGAAAACGCCTTATTTGCTCGTATTGAGAATAGAGCAAGTGAAACAGGCGGTGAACGTTCAGACGATAATGCTGATGTTTTGGCAAAAAGATTGAAGGTTTATCACGAAAATACCGCCCCTGTGCTTCCCTATTATGAGGCAAAAGGGCATTTAAAGACAGTGGATGGCATGAAAAGCATTGATGATGTATCTCATGAAATCGCACAGATATTAACAAGCTAAGCTTGACACTTTACGCAAAATTCTTATAAAAGCACAAGCTTTGTTAAGGGTTCTGCATTTAATAGGGTTGGCAAAATTCCCCATTATAAGGGGTTGTAACAGCAAAGGAGAGGCCAGTGGCGCGTATAGCTGGTGTAAACATTCCGACCAAGAAGAGAGTAAAAATTGCTCTTACCTATATTCATGGTATTGGTCCAAACATTGCAAATAACATTTGCAGCAAAGCAGGTATTGAAGATCATCGCCGTGTGAATGATCTAACTGAAGACGAGCTTACAAAAGTTCGTGATATCATTGATGAAGATGTATTGGTAGAAGGTGACCTTCGTCGCCAGACAAGCATGAACATCAAGCGTTACCTTGATCTTGGCTGTTATCGTGGTCTTCGCCACCGTCGTAACCTGCCGGTTCGCGGTCAGCGCACACACACAAATGCTCGTACCCGCAAAGGTCCTGCAAAGGCCATTGCTGGTAAGAAGAAATAATTTTGAAGGATTTGAGGTAGTAACATGGCAAAGCAACCTGCTCAAGGACGTGTACGTCGCCGCGAACGCAAGAATATTTCTAACGGCATTGCACACGTAAATTCGACTTTCAACAACACAATGGTGACTATCACTGATGTTCAAGGCAACACGATTGCTTGGTCTTCATCAGGTGCGTTGGGCTTTAAAGGCTCACGTAAGTCAACACCGTTCGCATCGCAGATGGCAGCAGAAGATGCTGGTAAGAAAGCAGCAGAACATGGTGTAAAAAGCCTTGATGTTGAAGTTCGTGGTCCAGGTTCTGGTCGCGAATCAGCGCTTCGTGCGCTTCAGGCCGTTGGCTTTAACGTAACATCTATTAAAGATGTCACACCTATCCCACATAATGGTTGCCGCCCGCGCAAGCGCCGCCGGGTATAATCATTTCGGTTTCAAACCGGGGGGACAGGATGCGCTAATGCCTTGATAGGCCTCTTAGCGCAAACGCGCATCCAAGGCAGGCAAGCCTCTGGGTGCCATAATAGCTTAAAAGGATATACGCCATGATCGAAAAAAATTGGCAGGAACTGCAGAAGCCTGATCAGATTAGCGTTAAGTCATCAGAATATAACCCACGCCAAGCGGTTATCACAGTCAGCCCGCTAGAGCGTGGCTTTGGTATTACTTTGGGTAACAGCCTACGTCGTATTCTTCTGTCATCTTTACAAGGTGCTGCGATTACTGCCGTACAAATCCAAGGTGTGGTGCATGAATTCTCATCAATCGCTGGCGTTCGTGAAGATGTCACAGACCTCATCTTGAACATAAAAGGCGTGTCTGTTTCAATGGAACAAGAAGGTGCACGCAAGGTACGCCTTTCAGCTGAAGGCCCATTGGCAGTGACAGCTGGCATGATTTCAGAGAGTGCTGGTATTGAAATCATGAACCCAGATCATGTTATCTGCCATCTTGATAAGGGTGCAAGCCTGTCAATGGAATTGACAGTTGAGACTGGCAAAGGCTATGTCCCAGCCTCTCAAAACCGTTCAGAAGACACACCAATTGGTCTTATTCCTGTTGATGCTATCTTCAGCCCAATTCGCCAGGTCGCCTATAAGGTGGAAAATGAGCGTGTTGGTCAAATCACTGACTTTGACAAGTTGCTCTTGACGATTGAAACAGATGGTTCAATTACACCTGAAGATGCTGTGGCTTTTGCGGCACGTATTATGCAGGATCAGTTACAGCCATTTATCAATTTCGAAGAGCCGCAGCTTGAAGTAGCAGCTGATGAAGTTGAAGAATTGCCATTTAACCGCAACTTGCTTCGCAAAGTTGATGAGCTTGAATTATCAGTTCGCTCTGCCAATTGCCTTAAGAACGATAATATCGTTTATATCGGCGATTTGGTTCAGAAGACAGAAGGGGAGATGCTACGTACACCGAATTTCGGTCGTAAGTCTCTAAATGAAATTAAAGAAGTGCTAAAGGTCATGAATCTTGAGCTTGGCATGGATGTTGAAAACTGGCCGCCTGAAAATATTGAAGATCTGGCCAAACGTTTGGATGAGCCTTTCTAAGGGGCCAGTAGGAGAGTAAAATGCGTCATCGTTATGCAGGCCGGAAACTAAACCGGACATCACAACACCGTCAGATGCTGTTCCGCAACATGGCACAGGCCTTGATTAAGCATGAGCAGATCATCACAACACTACCAAAGGCGAAAGAATTGCGCCCGGTTGTAGAAAAGCTAATTACACTTGGTAAGCGCGGCGATTTGCACGCCCGTCGTCAAGCCTTCTCTAAGCTGCGCTGTGAGGCAACAACCAAGAAGCTGTTTGAAGTGCTAGGCCCACGCTATGAAGAGCGTCAGGGCGGCTATGCACGCGTCATGAAGGCTGGTTTCCGCTATGGTGATGCGGCGCCTATGGCTGTGATTGAATTGGTAGACCGTGATGAAGATGCACGTGGTCAGGATT
>WTHV01000209.1 GCA_011525265.1 Alphaproteobacteria bacterium
GCATTGATTGCAGGCCATAAAGCCAGCCAAGCAAAGCGGCATTCATCAATAAGGCTGGCAGGGCAAATACTTGGACTGAGATATAATCAGACATATAGCCTTCAACGGGCTCAGAGGCAGGCATAATCAGCACGGCAAAGCTTGCAATAAGCGGGTAGGCCACTATGAATAATGTGCCGCATAATGCGCCAATCAGAAGGCCGCGCTGTAAGGGGCGTTGGACATCTTGCAAAGGCGCTGTGCCATTATGAAACCCGCCAGAAGCTTGAGAGGTCAACGCTGTGGTACTCATGCGCAAGAAACCAAAAATCATCAATAAAAAATGAATTACAACCGTGCCAAGCGCCACGCCGCCAATCAGGGCAGGATCAGATAAATGCCCCATCATAGCGGTATCAGCCGCCCCCACCAATGGCTGTGAGAGGTTAGAAATCATAATTGGCCAAGAAAGATGCCAAATATGAGACCAGCTTGCGTGATGGGATTGTTGCCCCATATCGTTGGAGGTGTCTTTCATGCGCACACTATGAGGCTTGCTGGCTGAGGATGCTAGCAAAATGATTGAAATTCTAGTGATTGAATTTCAGCCGCTGACTGCGTAAAGTAAGCGCTGATTAATGGCTGATAAGATGAGCCTTATAGAAAGTAAGTAGAGGCAGGGTCAGTTGCGCCTCTTTTTTGATGGTGGCGGGATAGCGTGGTATGCAGGGATTTCGATTGTTCGATAATGGGCATCATATCGCACAGCGTGTGAGTACGTTTTTGCGGATGAAATCTGCTATCTGGGTTGTCATGATCTTGGTCGGCATGGCTGTGATGGTCGGCCATCAAACGCTTGCCCCTATTGACCGTGATGAGGCGCGTTTTAGCCAAGCAAGCAAACAGATGGTCGCCTCAAAAGATTTCATCACGATTAAATTCCAAGATGAGTATCGCGCAAAAAAACCAGCTGGTATTTATTGGCTTCAGGCAAGCTCTGCTGCTTTATTTGGTACAGATGATATCGCCAATTACCGCCTGCCAAGCTTGGCAGGGTATTTGGCCTCTTTCGCGCTTATGGTCGCCTTTGCCAAAATGATGAATCTGCGGGGGTGGGGCGGCATAGCCCCGGTGATGGCAGGGCTGCTATTGGCCTCAAATTTTATCATCTTTGCCGAAGCGCATCTTGCGAAAACAGACTCGGTTCTTCTGGCTTTGATCATCTGGCAGCAAATGGCCTTGTTTGATGTGTATCGACGCCGTTCTGAAGGGCAAGCAGGAGCCGCCATTACCCAATTTTGGATTGCCTTTGCGCTGACCATTTTAATCAAAGGGCCTATCGGGCCACTTGTGGCAAGCACAACGCTTATCATGCTAATGGCATTTGACAGGTCTTTTTCTGTTTTATCGCATATGCGGTTTTTGCGCGGTATCCTTATCACAGCTTTGATTGTGGCACCGTGGGCGGTATCTGTACAAATCGCCACACAAGGGGCTTTTTTGGATATTGCGATTAAAGCTGATTTCTTGGCAAAGGTGCAATCAGCTCAAGAATCCCACGGCGCGCCTTTTGGCACCTATCTTTTGCTTTTGCCACTTCTGGCCTTTCCAGCATCGTTGTTCGCAGGGCAATTGGCTATGATTGGCAAGACCTTATTCGCACGTGATACTGGGCGGTTTTTAATTGCATGGCTTGTTGGCTATATGGTTGTCATAGAAATCGTACCGACAAAATTGCCACATTATATCCTGCCTATTTTACCAGCTTTATGGTTGCTTGTTTTGCTGGCATTCAGCTATCCGGCACAGGCCAGTAAATGGCGTATACGCCTAAGCTATGTGATTATGGGTATCTCTGCGTTTAGCGGGGCAGGCTTAGCTCTTGTGCTTGGTGTGTTGGCATTGCGCTATGGCGGCATTGGCAGCGGTGTTGCATTTTTCTCAAGCTTGCTTGTGATAAGTCTAACAGGCTTTTTATTTGCTGGTTTTTGGCGCTGGCTAAAGGCGCCGCAATCAGCGCTGATGTCAGGCATTTTGGCACTTGGTGTCGTTATTCATATGGTCATTATTGCAGGTGTTGTCTCAAACGCTCATCGCATTCACCCCTCCACCGCGCTAAGCCATGCTATCTCTCAGTTAAAGCATCGCCCTGCTTTGATTGCCGCTGCAGGTTATCATGAGCCATCGATGGTGTTCTTGCTTGGCCGCGATATATTGCTTGTGGAAGAGACAGAGGCCGCACTGCTATTGGCAGAAGCAGATGATGGGCTTGCCATTATCGAAGCGCGCAAAAAGAAAAAATTCCATGAGGTGGTCGCAAAATTATCACTAGAGGTAACAGAAGTAGACCGCATTGATGGCTTTAATATTTCCAAAGGACAAGATATCACCCTCAGCCTTTATAGGCGTGCTGATAAATAGGGTGGCTCATGGCATTTGACCTTCGCTAGTCAACTCGTTACAACCAAACATAATAGGCGCGCTATGTGCCGTCTTTTAGTCTTTTTCAAGGTTTTGGCAAAAGTAATTTTATGACGATCAGCCCTCCTACACATCACACAGCAGATGCGCCCCTCTCAAATGGCAATGTCTCAATTGAACGCGTATCTTGTGATATTTCTGTTATCGTTCCGGTGATGAATGAGCAGGGAAATATTCGCCCTCTTATTGATGAGATTGGCGAGGCGCTTAAAGGCCGTGATTATGAGATCATCTATATTGATGATGGCTCTGATGATAGCTCTGATACAGAATTAGCCACAGCAGCTGAAGAGGTAGAGCGGCTTATCGTTCTGCGCCACACTGTGCGTGCCGGACAATCAGCGGCAATACGTTCAGGGCTTTTGCGCTCATCTGGCAAGCTGATTTGTGTGCTTGATGGTGATGGGCAAAATGTGCCATCTGATTTGCCGCATTTGATTGAACAGCTAGAGACGATACGCCCTGCCCGTGGCATGGCTGGTGGTGTGCGCACAAAGCGTGTTGATAGCTATATGAGACGTAAAGCCTCTGGCTTTGCCCGCTTTATTCGCAAGACAATGTTAAAAGATACGCACCCTGATTCAGGATGTGGGATCAAAGTGGTTGATAGGGATATTTTCCTGCAATTGCCATTTTTTAACCATATGCATCGTTTCATGCCATCTCTTGTTCGTCGTGCAGGTGGTGAGGTGCTAGCAGTGCCTGTGGCCCATCGTGCAAGAGGAGCAGGGGCATCAAAATATACAAATATTAATCGCCTGCTTGTTGGCATTGTTGATATTATCGGGGTTATCTGGCTGATTAGGCGTGCTGATAAATCACAATCAGTCACAATTGTCAGCCTGCCAAAACCAGCCAGCAAGAAGTCAGCAGCTAAGAAAAAGGATCACTCATCATGATTGCAGCATTATCAGATGCGATTGGCGCAGGTGCGCTTGCTGTTGGCAGTGTTCTTGTTACGCTACTGCCTTTCCTGCCGCAGTCAATTGCCACACAGCCAGAGCAAATCATGATCATTGTTGGCTTTGGTGGTCAGGCCTTGTTTGCGAGCCGTTTTATCATTCAATGGCTGAAGTCTGAGGGTGCGCGCAAATCTGTGATACCTGTTGCCTTTTGGTATTTTTCAATTGGCGGCGGTGCGGTGTTGCTTCTCTATGCGATTTGGCGCCAAGACCCTGTTATTATGTGTGGTCAAGGCATTGGCCTGTTTATTTATGCGCGTAATTTATATTTTATCTTGCGCCCAACAGAGGCTGTTACTGACAAATAATCTGCCGCTATAGGGCCCGCTTTTATAAGGTTGTTTGCGCCATTTTCATAATGATATCCCAGTGACGGTCGCTCACAGCTACAACCGATAGGCGTGATTGCCGAATGAGCGCAATATCTGCCAATTCTGGTTCTGCCTTTATCATGGCAAGTGTAACAGGTTGCGTGACAGCTTTTACCGCTTTGACTGTGACCATGCCAAAACGTCCAGAGGCATCGGTGGGATCAGGATGATAGGTCTCACAGACCTCAACAATGCCCACAATCTGCTTTTCATTGACGGAATGATAGAAAAAGGCCAAATCTCCAATGGCCATGGCTTTCATATTATTCGATGCTTGATAATTGCGCACCCCATCCCAGCCTTCGCCTTGCGCACCCTTAGCGACTTGATCTTGCCAAGACCATGATGATGGTTCGGATTTTAAAAGCCAATATGCCATAAGGTGCTCCTCCTATTTTTTTAAACGATTACTCTCTGGCGGCCTTTCGTGCCAATAAATCTGTGATAAGCATTGTTAAATCTGCGCCATTAAGCGCCTTTGTTACCGCTGCGGTAATCGGCATTTCAATTTGTAATTCAGCGGCTCTTTTGGCAAGTAGAGGGGCGGTGCGTGCGCCTTCGGCTAGGGCAGATGGCAGAGGCTTTCCTGCCCCTAATGCTAAGCCATAGGCCATATTGCGCGAATGCGGCCCTGCTGCTGTTAAAGACAGATCGCCAATACCTGCAAGACCGCTCAAGCTTGCAGGATTGCCGCCTAATGCGGTGATAAGGCGCCCTGTCTCTGCAAGTCCTCTTGTGATAAGCGCTGCTTTGGCATTATCGCCAAGACCAAGGCCCGCACAAATGCCTGCGGCAAGTGCAATAACGTTTTTAACAGCCCCGCCAACAGCAACACCAATGGGATCATCGCCGCTATAAAGGCGTAAATGGCTTGGTAGGAAATCAGCGATAACCTGTTCAGATAGCGCATCATTATGTGAGGCTACAACAAGCGCGGCAGGTAGTCCTTTAATCACCTCATCAGCAAAAGAAGGGCCAGATAAAAGCGCAAAGGGTCTGTCAGCGGCATGATGTGCCATAAATTCAGGCAAGAGGAGGCCGCTATGGGTCGCGCTATCTATGAGGCCTTTAGCACATAATATGACAGGGCAATCAGCGCTGCATTGTGCCGCGATAAGGGCAATAGCATCCATCGTGGCAGCCGCAGGAAGCACAAGATAAACCCGATCCGCATTGGCAAGACAGCCGATATCTGTGGTCGCATTAAGAGGGGTTGGCAGAGGCATATTATCCAAGCGTGGGACATGACCGCCTGATAGAGCATCCGCTGTTGTTTTATCACGCACAAGACAGTGCACCATGCTATCATGGTTAATAGACAGTGCCATAGCAAGTGCCGCGCCCCATGCGCCGCCGCCCATTACAATGATTTTCTGTTTATTCTCCGCCATATTATCTCTTTATTGGCTGTTAGCTTTTATGGCCTTACACCGCGGCCAGGCGGAGGCGCGGCGCTTTCATCTAGCGGCCATCTTGGGCGAGGGGCAAAATCACGTGATGATGGCTGGCCTCTTGAGGCATATTCTGTCCCTGCCCACGCAATCATTGCGGCATTATCTGTGCATAAAGCGGCAGGTGGCACGATAAGGCGTGCTTGTGCGTTTGAGGCAACTTTATCTAATGTTTCTGCAATCTTTTTATTGGCCGCAACACCGCCTGCAACGACCAATACAGGGTCTTTCGCAAAGGCGGCGTTCTGCTTGGCGATAGCAAGTGCTTTGGTCACGCGGTCGCCAAGGCAATCTGTGATAGCATCTTGAAGGGCGGCGGCATAATCTGCCACCTCATGCGCATCACCATATTTCTCAACGGCTTGTGCGAGCGCTGTTTTCAGACCCGAAAACGAAAAATGACAATGATCTGCCCCTTTTAGCGGACGTGGTAAGCGTAACGCCTTTGGGTTACCATTAAGGGCGCTTTTTTCAATCGCAGGCCCACCTGGATAGCCAAGGCCAAGGACTTTGGCACTTTTGTCAAATAGCTCCCCTGCCGCATCATCCATAGTTGTGCCAAGGCGCTCATAGCTACCAACATCTTTGACCAATAATAATTGCGTATGACCGCCAGAGACAAGAAGCAACAAATAAGGAAATGCCACCTTATCTGTGAGGCGTGCGGTCAAAGCATGCCCTTCAAGATGGTTAATCGCATAATAGGGCTTGTCATGAAATTGTGCCATCGCCTTTGCTGCCACTGTTCCGACAAGCACCCCGCCAATAAGGCCAGGCCCTGCTGTGGCGGCAACGCCATCTATCTCATCCCATGTGATGCCTGCCTCTTGCAATGCATGACGCACCACAGGCTCTAATGTATCAAGATGCGCCCTTGCCGCTATTTCAGGCACAACACCACCATGAGAGGCGTGAATCTCAGAGGAAGAGGCAATAACATTAGATAAAATTGTTGTATCAGAGCGCACAATTGCCGCCGCTGTCTCATCACAAGAGCTTTCAAGGCCTAAGATTGTGATAGGAGCGGGATTTTTGTGTTTTTTTTCATCATGCGCAGTCATCGACACTTTTTTCCTTTTACATCTATTTGATACATCATTAGACAGA
Source organism: Alphaproteobacteria bacterium (assembly GCA_011525265.1). Classification (GTDB taxonomy): domain Bacteria; phylum Pseudomonadota; class Alphaproteobacteria; order Puniceispirillales; family Puniceispirillaceae; genus UBA685. The sequence continues at coordinate 6,352 of WTHV01000209.1, forward strand.
AGTCATGAAGTCCTATCATGAAATCTTTGCCCAAGCACCTTTGCGTCTGGTGACACGTCAATCAAAATTGGCACGTGTGCAAACAGATATCGTAACCGCACAGCTTGGCGATGTTGCGCATAAAGTGATGGGCGTATCAACCTCTGGTGATGAAATTCTTGACCGCCCGCTGGTTGAGATTGGTGGTAAAGGGGTCTTTATCAAAGCGCTTGAGGCTGTGATGATACAAGGCAAGGCTGATGCGGCGGTGCATTCCTTTAAGGATATGGAAACAGTCCTAGCAGATGGTACAGAATTATGTGCGATTCTGCCCAGAGCTGATAGGCGTGATGCCCTTGTTGGCCCTTATCGATGCATTGAGGAATTACCGCAAGGGGCTGTTGTTGGCACCTCTTCTGTCAGGCGTGCGTCATTATTACGTAATCTGCGCCCTGACCTTCAGATAACATTATTGCGCGGTAATGTGCAACGCCGGCTCGCACAGCTTGAATCAGGTGCGTATGATGCCATTATTTTGGCAATGGCTGGCCTCTCGCGTCTTGGTCTTGAGGGGCTTGGTCATCCGCTTGATGAGGCGGTGATGATGCCTGCGGCTTCGCAAGGTGTGATTGCGATACAAATTGCAACAGATGATAAAGAGCGGGCGGCGGCAATGCAGGCTGTGTTTGCGCCAATGCATTGTGAGACCACAGCCCTTGTGACACGTGCAGAGCGCGCATTGCTTGCGCATCTTGACGGATCATGCCGCACGCCAATCGGTGCCATGGCTGATCAGCATGATGATGGCCGTATCACCTTAAAAGGCCTTGTCCTTAGCACAGATGGCACAAAGCGATTTGAAGCAGAAGCCACTGGTGAAAGTGATACAGCACAGGCACTTGGCATAAGGGTTGCTGAGGCATTGTTGTCACAATGTGGTGGGCGTGATTTTCTTGCCTAAATATTGCCTTTGATGCCCGTAATAAGATAGGCTTGGCGCATGATTTTATCATTAAGAGATGAGGCACTTGCCACACAAGATTGTGATAATCTGCGCGCCTTTGGGGTGCCAGCATTAGAATCACCTGTGCATCATGCACACAAAATTGCCTTTGATGAGATGGTTGTGAATAAGGCAGATGGCTTTATCTTAACCTCGCAACAAGCCGCTTATGCTTTGCCAGATACAGCGCGTGATAGGCCTGTCTTCACAGTCGGCAGAGCAAGTGCCGCTGCTGCACGAGGGCGTGGCTACCATAATGTCTTTGCTGGCACAGCTGATGGCACAGCCTTGGCGGAGATGATTGCCGCGCACGCAGAACAAGGGCAAATCTCATTCACAGATACTCTTATATGGCTTCGGGCAACAAAGATTAGCACTGATATGATGACAGCGCTTTCCCCGCGCTTTTCAGCACTCTCGCAAGAGGTGGTCTATGAGATGCAAGAGGCTGATAGCCTGCCTGATGAGGTCCTTGGCGCACTGCAAAAGGGGCAGGTGAGCGCTATCATGGTGTTATCAAAAGCACAGCTAGGCGCGCTTGTACAATTGCTTCATCATCATAATTTATGGCAGGTTAGACATAAGATAGCGCTATATGTGGTCTCGCAAGCTGTCGGCCTTGCGGCAGAAAAACAAGGCTGGCACGCCATAGATATAGCACGTCGCAAAAGAGCCTTATCTGTGCAAGCCTCTGTCATAACGCACTGGTATCGCACATCGGCAGAAGGTGACTCACAAGGTGGTTGCAAAAGACAAAAATAAACAAACGCCACAAGCCACGAAGCGCATGAAAAAGGCCTCTCGAGATAGGGAGGAAGATAGCGGTGATGTGATTGAGGCACCCTATGCTGAGGCGCAGGTAGAACAGGTAAGAGATAAGCGCTCATCTGCGACGGGCGTTGCGCTTTGGCTTAGTATTGCTATAGGCGTCATAGCGCTATTGGTAAGTGGTTTTACCCTTTTCGAACAAAGAAAAATGGTAGCTGACCAGAGAATAGCCTTGGCTGAATTATCGGATCAATTTGTGACTGAAACAGGCGCTTTAACCACAGGCCTGCACGCAACAGAGGCAGAGTTATCAGCCTTGCAAAAACGGATGTCAGCCCTTCAAGATAAGGTAGCGGCACAAAATGACCCCTCCCCTTCAGCTGCAACAGCCCTCTCAGCAGACGGCTTTATCGCTTGGAAGTTATGGGAGATGATAAGCCAGTATCAGCAACCTGTTGCGCTGATGCCGCTCATTGAAAAGCTGAGACCATCAGAAAATAAAATGGCATTGCTCGCCATTACAGAAGAGGCGACTAACATATTAGCGGCTGATCTTCTTGCAGAGGGACAAGCCGCGTTAGGGGGGCGTCCCATTGCCCTCATGACAGATGAGGTTCAGCCTGAAGGTGAGAAAGGTGTCTTTGGGCGAATGATGCAATGGGCGGCTGGCCTTGTGCAATTGCGCCCTGTTGACCCTGCGTCTGTTAAAGGCGCATCAGAAGATAGGAAAACCGCCACAATGCGCGACGCACCCTATAACAGCATAGCGGCGCTTTATGCGGCAAGTGCGGGACAAGATTCAGCAGAAATCGCGGTATGGCGTGCGAAGATTGATACGCTCTCAGCCCTTGAGGCGCGTCTTCTTGTTATTATTGATCATTGGCTGTTTGGTGAGGTTGCGCACTCATGATGTTTCGTGTCTTAGTTTTTGTCATAGCAGCCCTATTCATTGCCTTTGCCGCATCATGGTTATCAGCCCAAGATGGCGTGACGAGCATTACATGGCTTGGCTATCATGCTGAGGTTGAGAGTTCTGCCTTAGTGGTCGCGATTGCCCTTTTATGTGTGACTGGCATTATCATCGACAGGCTTGTGCGTGCGCTTGTGCGCTGGCCATCATTGATGTCAGCGGGTTGGCAAATGCGCCGCCGTGCTAAGGGCGAGAATGCGTTATCTTTAGGCTTTGTTGCACTGGCCGCTGGCGATCATCGTGCGGCACATAAACAAGCGCGCCGGGCAGAAAAATTGCTTGATAAAGGCATTTTGACTGATCTTTTGGTGGCACAATCAAGCTATGCAAGTGGTGATAGCAAAGCGGCATCACGCTATTTCAAAAAATTGGCTTCAGACCCCCAAACAGCCTATTTCGGACAGCTTGGCCTTATGCGGCTTTACCAACAAGATGAGGCACGCTCACCAGAGGCATTATCAGCGGCAGAAAAAGCCTTTTCCATTGATTCAACGTCTGCTGAGGCAGCGCAGGTGATTTTGAAAAAGGCATTGCAAGAGGCTGATTGGGAAAAGGCTATCTCATGTTTAACCATTTACCTCAATCACTCAGCTGGCCAATCTCAGTCAGAGATAGACAAGGCGCGCGCTCTTTATGCGCGGGTGCATTTGCAGATGGCAGAAGAGCGTTTGCAAGCCGCACAAGCCGATAGCATGCCGCTATCTAAGGCTGTTATAAAGCAGGCTATTTCTGATTGTGAGACAGCCCTTCAACAATGCCCTGATTTCACACCTGCTGGCCAAAGGCTTGTTCAGCTTCTCTATGAAAAGGGTGATAAGAGAAGGGCAGAAAAGCACGCACGCACATTATTTGCAATCGCACCTGATGAGGCAAGCCTTGCCCTTTTGCGTGATGTAAGGAATGATAATGACGGGCAATTTATCAGCTATATGATGGGCTTATTGGCAAAGTCATCACAGGCTGACGAGGGATATCTTGCGGTTGCGCAATTTGCTGTCTCTGTTGGCATTTGGGCTTCTGCTTCTCAGGCTCTGAGCCAAATATCAGAGCGTTTTATCAAGCATAATGTCTATTATAAAGTGCAAGCAGCCATTGCCAAAGGTCTTGAGGATGATGCGGCACATCAACGCGCATTAGAACAAGCGGCAATTGCACCACGCGCCCCTCATTGGCAGTGTCACTCTTGTGAGGCAAGCGGCCCTTCTTATCAATTCTACTGTGAGAGTTGTGATGCCCCCGGCCAAATGATGCGTCGCACATCTGGCCAAGGGGTAAAAGTAATAAGCGCGTCTTAACGTGCCCGTTCTGGCAATAGGCCTTTTGGCGCAAATCGTAAAACAAGCAACAAGATAAGACCCATTGTCATCAAGCGCATATGCGCGGCTGATGCCATAAGGTGGGAACGCAAGCTGCTATCATCGCCAAGGCCAGAAGTAAGCGTATCAATCAGCCATAGGCCAATAGGCTCTGCTTCAACCCATGCAAACCAAATCAAGAAGCCACCAAGCACAGCGCCTCTATTATTGCCTGAGCCACCCACAATGACCATCACCCAAATCAAAAAGGTGAAGCGCAGAGGCTGGTAAGAGGCAGGGGTAAATTGCCCATCAATTGTGGTAAGCATCGCGCCTGCGACACCGATAACAGCTGAGCCAAGAATAAAGACCTGCAAATGGCGACCTGTGACGTTCTTGCCCATTGCTTCAGCGGCTGTCTCATTATCACGTATCGCACGCATCATTCTGCCCCATGGTGACTTTAGCGCCTTTTCTGAGAGATAGAGAATGAACAGCAAAACCGCGCCAAATAACAGCGCATAACATAATTTCACAATGATAGATGAAAATTCGACAAGCGGGATATTGGCGGTGGCCGCAAGCTCTTGGAAGAATACCGATTCTTGGATATTGACCTCATAAGGGACAGGGCGTGGCAGGCCAATGACGTTTTTAACGCCTCTTGTCATCCAATCTTCAAATTTCAAAATCGCAATAATGATCTCAGAGATGCCAAGTGTTGCAATGGCAAGATAATCAGAGCGCAGACCAAGGGCTACCTTACCCACGACCCATGCGGCACCTGCGGCAAAAATACCGCCCACAACCCATGAGAAGATAATTGGCATACCTGCCCCACCTAGATAGCCTGATGTCGCAGGATTAACCTGTTCAATCGCTTGTGTGGCAGGCCCATAGAAATAGCGTGCACAGAAAAAGCCAATTACGCCAATCGCTGTGATAAGCCATCTGCGGCGTGCGCCTGTTGTTCTGTTATAGGCAAAGATGATGGCGATGATTGTGGCAACCACAACAAGCAGGGTGAAAATAACACCGCCGCCGCCTGCTACCCATGCCTCTTGAACAGGTGGTGCTGAGACCAAAATGGCCGCAAGACCGCCAAGAGCGGCAAAGCCCATAACCCCAACATTCAACAAGCCAGCATAGCCCCATTGAATATTAACGCCCAATGCCATAATGGCAGAGATAAGACCCAAATTTAAAATCGCAAGTGAAAGGTTCCAGCTTTGAAATACGCCAACGGCCAAAAATAACAGGCCCATAGCACCAAATAGAACAACGTCTCTATTTTTGAAAATCATAGTGTTTGCCCCTTAAAAATACCTGTCGGTCTGACCAGCAAGACGATCACCAATACCGTAAATGATACGGCAAATTTATAATCGGTTGATAAGAGCTGCATCAGGCCATCAGGCTTGAACCCATCAATCAGATAGCCAAAGAACCGCTTATAGGCAAAGGTGACAAGCACCTCAGATAAGGCAATCACAAAGCCGCCTGCAATTGCACCCAAAGGCGAGCCAAGACCACCCACAATAGCCGCGGCAAAAATAGGCAGAAGCAATTGCAAATAGGTGAAAGGCTTATAAGACTTATCAAGGCCATATAATGTGCCAGCAATTGTGACAAGTGCGCCGACCAAAATCCATGTAATCATCACGACACGGTCAGGGTTAATGCCTGAGAGAAGCGCGAGATTTTCATTGTCTGAATAGGCACGCATTGATTTGCCTGTACGTGTTTTATTCAAGAACCAGAATAGCAAGGCCACACAAATCATGGTGATTATAACTGTGATACCTTGCGTCATCTTAATAGACATACCTTGCTCTAGGCCTGTCATTGTTTTGAATTCGCGTGCGGTAATGATAAAGCGCTCACCATCTGTGAAATTGCGATCTTTTGGACTGATGATAAAACGGATAAGACCATTATAGAAAAACATCACACCAAGAGAGGCGATCATCAAAATCACAGGGCTTGCTTTCACAGACCGGTGAAAGCGATAGACAACCTTATCAGTCGCCAAAAGCAAAAAGATGGATGCCGCTATGCCAACGGGAATAGCAAGCAAGGCTGTTGGCAATGGGCCAAGGCTCACACCCCAGCTTTGCAAGGCCCATGTGAATAAAATCACGGCCATTGTGCCAAATGACATAGCTTCGCCATGCGCAAAATTTGAAAAGCGCAAGATAGAATAAATCAATGTCACGCCAAGCGCGCCAAGCGCCAATTGGCACCCATAGGTAATGCCAGGCACAAGAACGAAATTAGCGAGAAGTACAAATGCGTTAAGAGTTTCCATCTGCTTAACCCCCTAAAAATGCTTTGCGAACATCAGGGTCGGCCATCAATGCCGCGCCTGTGTCTGTGTAACGATTCCGCCCTTGGACAAGCACATAGCCCTTATCAGCAATGTTCAACGCTTGTTTGGCATTCTGCTCAACCATCAAAATCGCAATACCTGTCTTGGCAATTTCGATAATACGGTCAAATAATTCATCCATTACGATAGGTGATACACCGGCTGTTGGCTCATCAAGCATCAAGACTTTTGGCTGTGTCATCAATGCACGGCCAACGGCTACTTGCTGGCGTTGACCACCTGATAGCTCACCTGCTGGCTGACGACGCTTTTCACGCAAAATAGGGAAAAGGTCAAAAACCTGTTCCATCGTATCATGATAATCATCGTTGCGAATAAAGGCGCCCATTTCCAGATTTTCTTCGACCGTCATAGAGGTAAAGACATTGGCATTTTGCGGCACAAACCCCATCCCTTTGAGAACGCGATCTTGTGGTGATAAGGATGTGATATCCTCACCATCCATTAACACTTGCCCTTCACGGATATCAAGCATGCCAAAAACAGCCTTCATGGCTGTTGATTTGCCAGCCCCGTTTGGGCCCACAACAACGGCAATTTCACCTTTTTCTACGCCAATGCTGCAATCATGCAAGATGTCAGCGCCACCATAGCCACCAGTCATATTCTGACCAATTAAGAAAGCCATTATTTGCTCTCCTGTTTCGGTTTATTTTTAAGGCCCGTGCCAAGATAGGCTTCAATGACCTCTTCATTATTCTTCACGTCTTCGGCTGTGCCTTGTGCCAACACACGACCCTCTGCCATACAAATGACCGGGTCGCATAAGCGTGAGATGAATTCCATATCATGCTCAATCATGCAAAATGTATAACCGCGTTCTTTATTCAAACGCAGGATAGCATCACCAATTGTGTTCAAAAGTGTGCGGTTGACGCCTGCGCCCACCTCGTCCAGAAACACGATTTTGGCATCCACCATCATGGTACGGCCAAGCTCAAGTAACTTTTTCTGGCCGCCTGATAAATTGCCAGCTAATTCATCAGCGACATGACCAATTTCAAGGAATTCGATAACCTCATTGGCTTTTGCACGAACGCGCTCTTCTTCTTCTGCAACCTTTTTCGGCGACAGCCATGTGCTGATAAGAGATTCGCCTGATTGGGCAGCAGGAACCATCATCAAATTCTCACGCACAGATAAGGTGGAAAATTCGTGGGCAATTTGGAATGTGCGCAAAAGGCCTTTGCCAAATAATTCGTGTGGCGCAAGGCCAGAGATATCTTCGCCATCCAACAGCACACGCCCTGAGGTTGGTTTATAATGGCCTGCAATCACATTAAACAAAGTAGTCTTGCCAGCACCATTTGGGCCAATAAGACCTGTGATAGCACCTGTCTCAATGGTTAATGACGCACCATCAACAGCGCGCAGACCACCAAAATGTTTGTGAATATCTTCTACAACAATCATGGG
>WTHV01000036.1:0-5931 GCA_011525265.1 Alphaproteobacteria bacterium
CACGCACAGGGTCAACATTGCCCTCAACATGGGTGATATCATCATCTTCAAAACAGCGCAACATATGCGCAATCGCATCAACCTCGCGGATATTGGCGAGGAACTGATTGCCAAGCCCTTCCCCTTTGGCAGCCCCTCTTACAAGGCCTGCAATATCCACAAATTCTAATTGTGTTGGAATGACATTTGCTGATTGTGCCAGCTGTGCCAGATTATCAAGGCGTGGATCTGGGACAGAGACACGCCCGGTATTTGGCTCAATCGTGCAGAAAGGGTAATTCGCAGCTTCAGCGGCTGCTGTGCGTGTCAGGGCGTTGAACAAGGTTGACTTACCCACATTTGGCAGCCCGACAATACCGCAATTAAATCCCATAATCGTTACTCCTTCGCACCAGTTTCTTTATCTGGCGAATCTGAATGAGGGGCAGGCGCGCGCCATGCCACCCGGCTCATATAGCTTGAGGCATCACCTGAGGCGAGGTAATCTGCCTCTGCTGATAATGCGTCAATCATTGTCAAAAGCCATGTATCTTTATCATGGCGGCTGAAATCATTTAAGACCCATTTATGGACATCTTCTTTGGTATGGGGGCGGCCAACGCCAATGCGTACACGCCAATAATCCTTGCCTATATGACGGTCAATATCACGCAAGCCATTATGCCCGCCATGCCCACCACCTTGTTTAACGCGCAAACGACCTTCACCCAGATCTATCTCATCATGGAAGACAAAGATATCTTCAGGAGCAAATTTATAAAATCGAGACAGCTCTGCCACAGGCAAGCCAGATTTGTTCATGAATGATTGTGGTTTAGCGGCGATGATTTTTGTCATGCCAATGCGGCCAGTCGCCACCTGTGCGCCTGATTTGCTTTTCCAGCTGTCAAAATTGTAATCTTCTGCCAGCCTATCAAGCATCATAAAGCCGATATTATGCCTATTATGCTGATATTTGGTGCCAGGATTGCCAAGCCCTACAAAAAGCTTCATCTGACGCACGCCTCGTAAAAAGAACGGTTAAAAAAATAAGACGTGTCCAATATACCATAAGACACGTCTTTGAAATCTAGCACAATCTGCTGTTATAAAAACAGCTTTGTGGTTGGTCAGCGATTTACTCTTCGCTACCCTCTGCATCTTCTGCTGCTGCTTCGTCTTCTTCGTCTTCATTCTTGACGCCGCCACCTGGTGACTGAAGTGTTGCAACAGTAAAGTCTCTGTCAGTGATTGTTGGTGTCACACCCTCAGGCAATTCAATTGCGCTGATATGGATTGAATCCCCAACCTTAATACCTTCAAGATCAACGACGATCTTCTCAGGGATATTATTGGCAGGGCAGTTCAATTCAACTTCGTGACGAACAACGTTCAAGTTACCACCGATACGCAAACCAGGGCACTTATCATCGTTGATGAATTCAACACCAATCGCCACAGAGATTGTCGATTTTTCGCTCACGCGCAAGAAATCAAAATGAAGGGCTTCATCTGATACAGGATGGAATTGAATATCACGTGTCAAAACTGTGATTTCTTCACCGCCAACAGAAATCTTCAAAAGACGGCTGAAGATACCTGGCTCATGAATGATCTTGCGGATCACACGTGCTTCAAGCTCAATACCAAGAGCTGGCTGTTTGTTACCATAAATAACGGCAGGAACCATCCCTGCGCGGCGAGCCGCACGGGCGGACCCCTTACCGACCCTATCACGCTGATTAGCGCTAATAACTGTAATGTCTGACATAATGTTTCTCCATATTATTGTCCCCTACGCCTCCAGGGGTGCGCAGGTGTGCGTTTTGTATAGGGTTTGCCCCAAAATTACAAGAGAAATACAAGAAAAAGGGCCTGTCTTGCCAGACAGACCCTTTTTAGAGATTTCACAGGTCGCTTATGCGGTTACGCAAAGAGGCTTGAGACAGAGCGCTCTTGGTTCACACGCAAGATGGCCTCGCCAAGAAGCGGGGCAATTGAGACCTGACGAATATTGCTTGCCACATCCACAGCCTCAGTGGCTTGGATAGAATCAGTAATGACAAGCGAATCAAGCGGGCTATCGACCACACGGCTTACCGCGCCGCCTGATAAGACCCCATGCGTGACATAAGCATCAACTGAAATAGCGCCCGCATCCATCAAGGCTTTGGCCGCATTACATAAGGTGCCGCCAGAATCCACAATATCATCAACCATAATACAATGGCGGTCATTGACCTCACCGATGATATTCATCACCTCAGAGACGCCAGCCTTTGGACGGCGCTTATCAATAATCGCCAAATCAGCATTCACACGATTAGCAAGAGAGCGCGCACGAACCACACCGCCAACATCTGGTGAGACAATCATCAGCTTTTCTTGATATTTTGCGACGATATCATCACGGAAAACTGGTGCGGCAAATAAGTTGTCAGCAGGGATATCAAAGAAGCCTTGGATTTGGCCTGCGTGCAAGTCAATCGTCAAAACACGGTCAGCGCCTGCTTTGGTAATTAGGTTCGCAAGCAATTTCGCTGAGATAGGTGTGCGCGGGCCTGATTTGCGGTCTTGGCGCGCATAACCATAATAGGGGAGGACAGCTGTGATACGGCGGGCAGAGCCACGACGCAACGCATCAAGCGTCACAAGCAATTCCATCACATTGTCATTGGCAGGGAATGAGGTCGATTGCACAACAAACACATCTTCGCCACGGACATTTTCGTGAATTTCAACGAAAATCTCATTATCAGCAAAACGCCTGACATCAGCTTTGGTAAGAGGAACATTAAGGTAGGCGGCAATCGCTTCGGCAAGAGGACGATTGGAGTTGCATGATAAGATTTTCATCAGCCTGTCTTTAATAACATTTCACGATATCGCTGTTTGTCGAATAGCAATATGCGGCCGTTTGGGCAAGGTTTTTCACAAAGCTATGCACAATTAAATGCCTTAAATAAAGCATGATGCCAACAGGCCAATAAAACATAATCCAATGAATAGAACGAGGTGGGGCATATTTGAGCTAGCCTTTTTTATTTGTCTTGGTGATGAGGGCGATCTGTCTGCCTGTATCTGTTTCGCCCCTATGGGTGGCAAGACGATGCGAGAAAAAGTGGGATGATTCGCCATAGGTATCGCGGCCAACATCAAAAATCTGAGAGAGGCCTGATTGGCGCGCACAATCTTGGGCAAAGGCAGGTAAATCAAATAAGAAATGTTGATCACTTGTGGGGTCCTTTTCAAAAAACGCCTCTGCCTGGGGCGCTAATGATAAGACCTCATCACGCATATCATGACCAGTCTGATAAGAGGCTTTTGCAATTGTTGGCCCTATCATACAGGTGATGGCGTGCGCATCTGCCCCAAGGGCGCACATAGCGCTAACTGTATTTTGAATAATCCCAGAGGCCGCACCACGCCATCCTGCATGACACGCACCAATAATCAATGATTGCGCATCATAAAATAACACAGGGGTACAATCAGCGGTAAGAATGCTGAGTGTGATGCCAGATAAGCGCGTAACAAGCCCATCTGCTTTGGGGTGCTCGCTGAGCTGTTCAGGGGCGGTGATTGTGACAATATCAGCGCTATGAACCTGATAGACGCGCGCCATACTCTCATGGCTCATGCCAAGACTATGTGCGGCAATAGCCCGGTTTTCTTGCACAAGCGCCTTGTCATCATCAGACCCCATGCCACAATTAAGACTGTCATAAAGGCCTGTGGATACCCCGCCTTGCCTGCCAAAAAACCCATAATTAATAGGGGGTGGTGGTCGGTCATTACAGCGTATGAAAGGGGCGGTTTCAGCCATCGCTTATCCTTAAAATCATAAAATCAGGTCAAGCTTGTAAAGCCTGGTGGCACGCCCTCACCATCTGGGACAAGAAGGGCGACTTTAAAAGCCTGCCCCATTTGTGCAGGGCTTACAAGCCTATCAATGGCAGCCAAAAGAGTGCGATCCTGCTCTGGCTTTTGTGGGTCTCGTAACGCTTCTGCTCTAGCGCCTATGCCAAGATCTTGCAAAAAGCGCCCTTGGCTGATGGGGCCAATCAAACGCGCTTTATTATCTTGCGCAATTTGGGACAGGCGCGCGAAATCAACCCAATGCGTAATATCAGCCTCGCCCTGATAAGAGAGCATATCGCATGGCTTGTGATCTCTTACCGCTTGCAGCGTGTCTGTCTGATTGTCTGATTTGCCATAATCAATGATCAAAATACCGCCGCCATAATGGGCAATGTGATGCGATAATTGCGCCATAATCGCTTCGCCAAGCGGTGATGATTCGATGATATCACCCTCAATAGGGCTGTTTGGCAAAATAAAGCCAGCAGCCTCTTGCAAAGGGGGGCCAATCGTAAAATGAAAGCGTCCCTCATGACTGTCGATGAGGCGGTGATGCCATGCGCCTTTATGGAAAATGGCCTGATCAACACCAAGCGCATCAAAGAACTCATTTGCGACGCCAAATAAGGGGCTTTGGGGGAGGTCTTTTATATCTGTAATGAAATGTGGCTCTTGCGGGGCAAGGGCCTCTTTTTGCTTGGCGCGCAATGCGGCACTTGCCTCAAGCAAATAACATGGGGCGTTATAAAGGGCAGGGGCGATAGCCTGATAGGTTCGTGACATATCACGGGCAAGCGTGCCACGTCCCGGGCCTGCCTCAAAATGGATGGCATTTTCCGGTGCGCCAAAAAGCTGATGCAAATGCGCATGAAACGCGCCAAGCATCTCGCCAAAAAGCTGAGAGATTTCTGGGGCAGTGATAAAATCACCTTCTGCACCAAAAACAGGCGTATGGGCATAATAGCCATGCGTCTCATCTAGCAAACAGGCCTGCATATAGGCTGAGACGGATAGCGGGCCTGATGTAGCAATTTTCTCAGTTAAGATAGGCTGAAGCGGGGTCATGCGTTTTGTGGTGACTTCTTGATAATGATAAGCGCAAAGATAAAGCCTATGGCGACCATCGGCAAGGAGAGAAGCTGACCTTGTGAGGCCTGCCATAAGCCAAAGTCATATAAGCCTAGATGGCTATCTGGCTCACGTGCGAATTCAATGATAAAGCGCGATAGGCCATAGCCCATTAAGAAGGTCGCAACCAAAATGCCGGGCCGCGCTTGAGCAATTTTCATACGCCATAACAGTATCATGATAAGGCCAAGCACAAGCCCTTCCAGCCCTGCTTCGTAAAGCTGTGAGGGGTGGCGCGGCAATGGGCCGCCAGTTGGGAAGATCATTCCAATCGGATGGCTTGTCACGCGGCCATATAGCTCGCCATTGATAAAGTTTGCAAGCCGCCCAAAAAACAATCCCAAAGGTGCAACAAGGGCAACCCTATCTGAGAGCGCCCATAGCGGTATCTTTTGCACTCTGGCAAATAATAATACGGCCAGCACGACCCCAATAAAGCCACCATGAAATGACATGCCGCCTTCCCAGACTTTCAGAATGCTGAAAGGGTCGGCCAAATAATCAAGCGGCTTATAAAATAAGACATAGCCAAGGCGCCCCCCGATAATCACCCCAAAAAGGATATAATTGAGCAAATTATCAAGCTGTTCTTGGCTGACAGGGCTTGTGGGGGCTTTTGCCAAATAGCGCAATATTTGCCAGCCGCCAATAAGACCAGCCATATAAGAGAGCGCATACCATCTGATGGCCAAAGGGCCGATGGCAAATGCCACAGGGTCTATTTGCGGAAAGCTAAACCATGTTTGCGCTAGGTCAGTCATCTGAGGCGATATCTCTTTTTGCGGTTATCGATAAAAAATTATAGCATAATTCATGAAACTACAGCTAGCCATAGGATGGCTTTAGCGGATTTTATACAGCCTGCGCCTTGCGTAATGCCCTTTTCAAGACTATGTCACAAAGATAGACGCATAGTACAAGGAAGCAATCATGATAAAACGCCCCTCTCTTTTTTCAGATTTT
>WTHV01000036.1:6031-14160 GCA_011525265.1 Alphaproteobacteria bacterium
CGCATAGTACAAGGAAGCAATCATGATAAAACGCCCCTCTCTTTTTTCAGATTTTGCCAGCATGGCAAGCGGCGCGGCTTCAGCCTTTGGCGGCATGAGACATGAAATTGAAACGTTGGTGCAAAGTCAGGTTGAAAAAATTCTTGCCAAACGTGGTCTTGTATCTCGTGAAGATTTCGAAGCAGCCGAAGCGCGCATCACATCACTTGGTGCCAGAATCGCGGCGCTCGAATCACAGCTTGCGCAAGCCACTGATAAAAAAGCCCCAAAATCAAAAGCAAAAGCGGCAAAAAAGTAAGAATTTTTTACCATTAGCGAAGTTGCGCGAATCATCATGATTCAAGGGTAAAACACATTTTGTTGTGTTGTTATCCACAGGCAACCACTAAATATTGTGTTGCATTGCGATCTTAACATTGCCATTTTCACTAAGGTGGGACGTTGTTTGTCTCGCTGCTTATTTGGTTTTGCTAAGGGGACCTTTGCATTATGTCTGACCGCCGTGTATCAGAGCCTGCGCTTCATCACCCAATCGATTTGGTGTCACGTTTTGTGATGCAGCATGATTGGTATGTGCGCCAATCGGCACGTAATGCGATATTGGCTGATATTCCAGGCGAATGGTCACATTACCAATTATCTGTGACATGGCAGGATGATGCCGAGGCATTGGTTGTTATCTGCCATTTGGATTTGCCCTATCATGAAGATAACCGCGAAGCATTGATGCAAACATCATCTGCTTTGAATCAAGAATTATGGCTTGGCCATTTTGTTTATGATTTGCAAGGTGAGCGTCTATCATTGCGTCACACATTGCCTTTGCGCGGCGCAGGCGGTGCGACACCTGAGCAGATTGAGGATGTGGTTGATATTATTCTTGGTGAAAGTGAATTAGCCTATCCTGTGCTTTATCAGGTTGCTGTTGGGGAAATTGCACCAGCAGAGGCGGCAAAGCTAACATTGATAGCCCATCAAGGCGAAGCCTAATATTCATAGCTTAAAGGACAGCATTATGACGCGACAATTCTTCATTCTTGGTTGTGGCAAGATGGGGTCTGCGCTGTTAAATGGCTGGATTTCAGGCATAGTATCAGGTGATTTAGATCATAAAGCAGATTTTATCATCATTGACCCGTTCTTTGATGCCAATAATCTTAACATCCCGTCAGATGCGGTTCATGTGTTTGCGACATTACAGGATGCCGCCACAGCAGGCTATGCGCGACCTGATATGATGCTGTTATCGGTGAAGCCGCAAATGATGGCAGAGGCACTTAGCAATGCGACCTCACTTGACCTTAGTGGTTGTTGTTTTATCTCTATCGCCGCTGGCCTCTCATTATCAGCATTAACGCATATGATTGGCGCTGGGACGGATGTACGGGTAATACGCACCATGCCGAATACCCCTGCCGCCATTGGCAAGGGTATGACAGCTGTGATTGGCAATGAAGCGGCACAAGAAGATGATTTGGCGTTGGCGGAATCACTGCTTGGCGTTTGTGGTCTTGTTATTCGCTTGGATGATGAGGCACAAATGGATGCGGTCACAGCCCTATCAGGCTCAGGGCCTGCTTATGTATTTTTGCTTGCTGAGACGATGGCACAAGCAGGCGTAGCGCTTGGCCTGCCTGAGGCATTGTCACGGCGCTTGGCTGATCAGACAATCTATGGGGCAGGCGGGTTATTGCAAGAAAGCGCTATGCCAGCTGATATTTTGCGCCAGAATGTGACGTCCAAAGGTGGCACAACAGCCGCCGCTCTTTCTGTCTTGATGGGGCAAGATGGGCTGGCAGAGCTTATGAAAAAGGCCATGTCTGCCGCCCATAGCCGTTCAGTTGAATTGGGCAAAGACAGCTAGCTCTTTGCCCCTATGCCTCTTGCCATAGATTTGTAACCGCCTATCTCACGCCTATAGGAGATAGATATAGATGTGGCATGATGCTATAATAGGCTTATGACACATGCCCACATCAGCAGGAAAAATAGGTGATGGTAATGAAAAAAGCAGAATTAGCAGAAGCCTGTTGGACAGCATTGGCCGACCATATGCCACATGATATCAGCCTTGAGACGCTGGCAGAGGCGTGTGATATCAGTGTTGATGAGGCGGTGCTACATGGCGGTGATGTCACGTCGCTTATTTTGGCTCAGCTTGAGATGCTTGATAGTCAGTCACTTACCACAAGCGCTGATGATTTTGCAGATGATCCGCACGCCACCATCTATGAAAAATTACTTGAAGGGCTAATGATGCGTTTTGAGGCGCTTGCCCCGTACCGTGCACAATTTGACCATTTGCATAAAGCGGCACAAAGACACCCGCTTTTGGCACTGCATTTAACACATCAGCTATCTCATACTGTTGGCAAATTATTGCATTTAGCAGGTGACCACAGCACAGGGGCGATAAAGCAAGCGCGCATTTTGGGCGTGGTTGGCACGCTTCTTCGGGTGCGTGCGACATGGGCAACAGATGAGTCGGCCGATCTGGGGCTGACGATGAAAGCGCTTGATGATGGCTTGAAAAAAGCCTGTGAATGGGCGGTTAGTTTGCGGGTTTTGACGCCTGATGATATCGCTGGTCAGCGTTCAGAATAAAAGGGGCTATGTGATGGGTGATCAGATTCGTTTTGATGAGTTTTTAGCTGTTGATATCCGCGTTGGGACGATCATTGTGGCAGAAGATTTCCCAGAAGCGCGCAAGCCAGCTTATAAATTGCAAATTGATTTTGGAGATGAGATTGGCGTTAAGAAATCATCTGCACAGATCACAGACCATTATAGCATAGATGATTTGGTGGGCAGGCAAGTGATAGCGGTTGTGAATTTCCCGCCACGTCAAATTGGCCCTGTCCGTAGTGAAGTTCTAACACTTGGCCTATCAGATGAGGGGGGAGGTATCGTTCTTCTTGCCCCTGACCAAAAAGTGCCAAACGGCCAAAAAATGCATTAATTAAATTGGCAATTTCACCAAGATACGCAGGCCGCCCAATGGTGATTTATGCAAGGTAAGCTCACCGCCATGAGAGAGAATAACATCAGAGGCAATTGATAGGCCAAGACCAGTGCCGCCTGTCTGTTTGTTGCGCGATGTCTCAAGGCGAATGAATGGTTTGATTGCCTCTGCGTAATGTTCAGGGTCAATACCAGGCCCGTCATCATCAATGAATAGCACCATTTCATCTTCCACGATTTTCAAGCGCAATTCGGCACTGCCAGCATAGCGCAAGGCGTTGCTAACCAAATTATCAATAGCACGCCTGATGGCTTGCACCCGCATTTCAAGAGGCGGAAATTCACCAGCAGGCATAATGAGGCGTAATCTGCCGGGATGGGCGCCGCTATAGCTCTCAACAATTTGGCGGATGATTTTATCAAATCGCGCTTCTCGTGCCGTCTCTGCCCCCTCACCTCTGGCAAAGGAGAGATAGCCCTCAATCATCTGTTCCATCTCTTCAATATCTTGATCAATGGCTTTCACATCAGATGAGGGGTCTGCCAAGGCAATGTTCAGGCGCATACGTGTCAAAGGGGTACGCAAATCATGACTGACGCCAGCAAGCATAGAGGTGCGCTCATTCATTTGGCGATTAATGCGGTGGCGCATAGCTTGGAAAGCGCGCCCTGCTAGCCTGATCTCTTTCGCACCTTCAAGGCGGAAATCCTCGGCCGTACGACCAAGGCCAAGCTGTCGTGCTGCATTGGCGAGGCGGTGGATAGGGCGCACCTGCCCACGCAAAAACCCAAGAGCAACAAAGAAAAGTAAAATAGAAGTTGAGATCGTCCAACCAAGAAATGTCCAGCTTGTCGAGCTGAAGAGGCGCTTTTTCCCTGCTGCAACATGTAAGATGCCATCACCTATTTGCACATCAACAAAAATCCAATCATCATGGCTTATCACATCCAAAGCCCAAGGATAGGTGAGGCGGGCTTCTAAAGATTTGCGAAAAATGCTTTCGGCATAAGACGGGCTATGGAGCTGAGGCGGCTGTGTTAAAATCGCTTCTGGCTCAAAGGTGATGGCGAAATTAAAATATTGTTTGGCTTTTTTAGTGCCAAGCTCTAGCGAGCTATTATCAGGTGTAGCGCCAATCTCATCAACAAGCAGGCTAATCTCAGAGGCAAGAGAGCTTGCCATATAACGTGTCACAGTATCCCAATGGCGTTCATAAAAAATAAAGACCGTTATCACCTGAACCAAAATCATTGGCACAAGAATAATGGCAAGCATACGACCAAATAATGTCTTAGGCAGATAGGTGCGTAATCGCATTAGGCGCTCCCTTGAACAGGGCCGGTGCGCAAAGACCATCCTGCACCGCGTATGGTCAAAAGATAAAGCGGCTTTTTCGGATCAGCCTCTAATTTACGGCGCAAGCGTGCAATTGCCACATCGATAGAGCGGCCTTCCATGCGCCCTTCGAGCGTATCATGGAGTGCTTCGCGTGAGAGTGTCTCATTGGGATTGCTTGCAAAGGCGGTAAGCAAATCACGTTCAGCTGTTGTAATATGCAAAGGCAAGCCAGATGATAACAGGCGCCCTGTTTCAATCTCAAAGGTAAAATCACCAAAGCTGATGACAGATTTATCACTATCTTGTTGTGGTTGGCGTGCCAAAATACGCTTGATGCGCAAGATAAGCTCACGCGGCTCAAACGGCTTGCCAATATAATCATCAGCGCCTGCTTCAAGGCCATCAATCCTGTTTTCTGTCTCGGCAAGGGCTGTGAGGAATAGGGCAGGCACGTTATTTTGGGTGCGAATCTCAGCCAGAAATTCGACGCCATTCTGGCCTGGCATCATCACATCAATGACAAGCAGATCAAATGCAATATGGTCAAGCAGATGGCGCGCTTGCTTGGCATTGGCGGCATCCGATACACGAAAGCCGCTTTCAGATAAAAACCGGCGGAGCAGGTCACGCAAGCGGTCATCATCATCAATCACCAATATATGCGCCGGTGCATCCATCTCGCTATTTATATCCTTCAATCATCAATCGTCTTTTTGAAAGTTTGTGGTGGTTTGTGCATCAAGCAATTCATGCAAGACACGCTGAAACCCATCAACCGCATCAACACCGCATTTGCGATAGGCCTTCGCAAATCGTTTTGATTGCAAATTATTTACCTCTTGTTCCAATGTGCGACCTTTATCGGTGAGACGCAACAATCTTTGACGTCTGTCATGCACACCAGAGCGTTGTTCAACATAATCTTCATCGATTAATTGCGACAAAACGCGTGATAAGCTTTGTTTGGTTATGTTCAAAATCTCAAGCAAATCAGACACAGGCATATCAGGATGACGGCCAATAAAATAAAGCGCGCGGTGATGCGCCCGCCCAAGACCATATCCTGCTAGAAGCATATCTGCCTCGCCGGTAAAGTCGCGATACGCAAAGAACATAAGCTCTATGCCACGTCGTAATTCAGCTTCTGTTAAAAAAAGCGCTTTGTTTAAGGGTTTTATGTCAGTCATGTTGACCCATATTAACAATACTGCTAGTCAGGATAAAGAGTTATTTTATCGATACTGAGGATGGTAAGCGATGTCCATTATTCCTTTTGATGATAGAGACGGCCTTATTTGGTTGAATGGCGAGATGGTGCCATGGCGTGATGCTAAGACGCACTCTTTAACCCATGGGTTGCACTATGCCAGCATGGTGTTTGAGGGGGAACGGTCTTATGGTGGCACGATCTTTAAATCACGCGAACATACAGAGCGTTTGCGCAATTCATGCCAATTGCTTGATTTTGATATTCCCTATTCAGATGATGAAATGGAAGCGGTGAAGGCAGACGTGCTGAAAGCGAATGATATTGTAGATGGCTATGTGCGCGCCTTTTGTTGGCGTGGCTCTGAAATGATGGCCATTTCAGCACAGCAGACAAAGACTCATGTGGCTGTGGCGGCATGGCAATGGCCAAGCTATTTCGACCCTGAGGTAAAGATGAAGGGGATTACGCTTGATATTGCTGACTGGAAGCGCCCGTCACCTGAATCAGCGCCTGTTCATGCCAAAGCGGCTGGCCTTTATATGATTTGCACCCTCTCAAAGCACGCCGCAGAACGCAAAGGTTATACAGATGCGCTTATGCTAGATTATCGCGGCTATGTGGCAGAGGCGACAGGGGCAAATGTCTTTTTCTTGATGGATGATGGCAAAATCCATACGCCAGAGGCTGATTGCTTCTTGAATGGAATCACAAGACGTACCGTCATTGAATTGGCACAAAAAGAAGGTCTTGAGGTGGTGGAACGCCATATCATGCCAGAGGAAATGGCCAATGCACGTGAATGTTTCCTAACAGGGACAGCGGCTGAAGTAACGCCCGTTTCTCAAATTGGTGATTACAGCTTTACCCCTGGTAATGTGACGAGAAGCCTTGTCCAAGCCTATGAGGATTTGGTCTATGGCCGCTAGGTCATAAGTCCGTAATCTTAGCCTTTCATAAGCCCCATCTTTTGATGGGGTTTATTTTTGGGCATTGAGAAATCGTATCGCGCTTGTGAAATAGGCAATACCTGTTTGTGCGGTAATAAGGGCGGCAATCCAAATGCCGATCATGCCTGTGCCATAGCTCAATGCGGCGTAGCTTGTATCTTGTTCGAAAATAAATGTGCCAATTAAAAAGCCGATAGCAATAAGCTGAATTGTTGTTTTCATTTTTGCCGCAAGTGTGACATGGACGATAAAATCTTGCTTTGCCATAAATTCCCGCAAGCCTGATACCATTACTTCTCTTGTGATGATAATGATGGTTGGGATTGCCAAAAGCGGGCTGGCAAGGGCGGTTCCCATAAGGGCAGCTAGAATGATAATCACCATCAATTTATCAGCGATGGGATCAAGCATACGGCCAAAGCCAGATACAGATTCCCATTTGCGCGCTAAATAGCCATCAAGCCAATCAGTCGCTGAGGCAATCGCGAAGATGAGAAGCGCAATCAGCGCATAAAGTGGCTGTGTTGAGAGCGTGATAATGATCGCAACAACTGGGGCTGCTATCAGGCGCATGAGCGTCAATATATTTGGTATTTGGCGATACATAAAGCCATGTGCCCCTATTTTTATGCGTCACTTGTCCTATTTGGCACTTGCGCGGTGATCTTTTGGCGCGAAAGGCTTCATCCACAAGAGTTATCTTGACTGTTGTAATCTGCTTGGGCCCATTTTGTCCATAGGTAGTGCTGTGATTATGTTTTCCGGCCATTTGAATGGAAGTGATGATAGATATCACTTGCGGTTGCTTCTGAAATACCCTCTACCACCATCAAATCAGCAATTGCGGCACGCGAAACAGAGCGTGCTGAACCAAAATGGGCAAGCAAGGCTTTTTTGCGTTTTGGCCCAATATTTTCAATTTCATCAAGGGGACTTTTCAGGCTGGCATTGGTGCGCCTTGTCCTATGGGCGCCAATAGCAAAACGATGCGATTCATCGCGCAACCTTTGTAAGAAATGCATGGCAGGACTATCAGGGGCAAGGGTAAAGCTATCCCTGCCATCAATATGAAATTGCTCGCGCCCTGCATTACGGTCAGGGCCTTTAGACACCCCGACGACCGAAATATCATCAAGATGTAATTCCTGTAAGACCTCGCGCACGGCATTGAGCTGGCCACGCCCGCCATCAATAAGGAGGAGATCTGGCCAATTATCTGTTGTGCGTTCAGGATCTTCTTTAAGAGCGCGTTCAAAGCGGCGATAAATCATCTGGCGCATCATGCCAAAATCATCCCCATCTGTGACCGCATATTTGCCTGTATCGCGCATATTAAATTTCCGATAGGCCGATTTGATAAAGCCCTCAGGCCCAGCACAAACCATTGCACCAACCGCATTTGTGCCTTGGATATGCGAGTTGTCATAAATCTCAACCCGCTTTGGCGCCTCATCTAGATCAAAGGTATCAGCAAGGGCAGATAGCAGGCGTGACTGGCTTGCCTTTTCAGATAATTTGCGGGCAAGTGCCTCATCAGCATTACGCACAGCCATATCCATCATTTTGCGCCTGCCGCCGCGAGAGGGGCGTGTGAGTGTGACAGAACGCCCCGCTTGCGTTGATAGGGCTTCGGCTAGCAAATTTGCCCCTTCTGGTAAATCAGAGACAAGCA
>WTHV01000089.1 GCA_011525265.1 Alphaproteobacteria bacterium
AGAGACAGAACAACGACAACCTCGCTTGTCGCAACATTATTGGATGCTGCACGAATAGACCCCACAGTGATTAATGGCGGCATTATCCAAAGCTGGGGCAGTAACGCCAAGCTTGGTGATGGGAAATGGATGGTGGTTGAGGCAGATGAGAGTGACGGCTCATTCTCACGCCTTAAGCCAACGGCGGCTATTGTTACCAATATCGACCCTGAGCATCTTGACCATCATGGCTCTTATGACAATCTTGAGCTTGCTTTTGAGAATTTCGTCGCATCAATTCCTTTCTATGGCTTTGCAAGCTTGTGCATTGATCACCCTGCCGTACAGCGGCTTCTGCCTAAAATCAGAGATAGGCGCATTATCTCTTATGGGCTGTCTGTGATGGCAGATGTGCGAGCGGTCAATATCAGAAGCAATCATGATAATATGCTATTTGATATTCAACTCTCTGACAGGCTAATGGGTGAAGCGGAAAAAATATCTGATATCAGCTTCCCAATGCTTGGCACGCATAATGTCCAAAATGCCCTTGCCGCGATTTCTGTTGCACTTGAAATGGGCATTGAGAGCGAGATTATCCGTGAGGCGCTTGCTCATTTTAAAGGTGTTGGCAGACGCTTTGATATTAAGGGAAGCGCACATGGCATTACGGTGATTGATGATTATGGGCATCACCCTGTTGAGATTAAAGCCGCGCTAAATGCGGGGCGGATGAAAGCCAATGGCGGTAAGCTTATCGCTGTTGTACAGCCGCATCGTTACACCAGACTTCGTGACCTATTTGATGATTTTTGCAGCTGCTTCAATGATGCTGATACTGTCATTGTGGCAGATGTTTATGCCGCAGGTGAACAGCCCCTTGACGGGTTTGGCAAAGATGATTTGGTCAGCGGCCTGCAAGCCCATGGCCATCGCAATGTC
Organism: Alphaproteobacteria bacterium; assembly: GCA_011525265.1. GTDB lineage: Bacteria > Pseudomonadota > Alphaproteobacteria > Puniceispirillales > Puniceispirillaceae > UBA685. The sequence continues at coordinate 922 of WTHV01000089.1, forward strand.
TTTGCGCTTTCAGCCCCAGATGCGCTCGCAAGCTTAGTCGCAGACCAAGCCGCAAATGGTGATATCATCATGTGCCTTGGCGCTGGTAGCATCACGAATTGGGCTGGCTCTTTGCCAGATGAGCTCAATGCGCTTCTATCAAAAAGGGGGGCATAGATGGCACAGCACGCAACTGACAACATCAACGAGATGACAGCCCACCTTAAGAGCCACCTTAAGGGACAAATTCTAGCAGATGAGCTTTTGGCAAAGCGCACATGGCTTGGTGTGGGTGGGTGTGCCGATATCTATTTTGAGCCAGCAGATGAAGATGATTTGGCACAATTCTTAACCGCCATACCGCAAGATATGCCGCTGACCATCTTGGGCGCAGGCTCAAATATGCTTATCCGTGATGGCGGGCTTGACGGTGCTGTTATCAAGCTGACCGGCGCCTTGGCAGAGGTCACAATTGCTGATGAGATCATCACAGCAGGCGCCGGCGCCACAGATGCAGAAGTCGCACGATTTGCAAGCCGTAATCATCGCGGTGGCCTTGCTTTTTTGGTTTCCATTCCGGGCACAATTGGCGGCGGTCTTACCATGAATGCCGGCTGTTATGGCAGTGAGTTTAAAGATGTACTCATCAGTGCACGCATGATGGACAGAACAGGTGCTATCCATGAGATGAACGCTTCTGAAATGGGCATGACTTACCGACATTGTGATGTGGCAAAAGATATGATTTTCCTCTCTGCCACCTTTCACTCCTATCCAGCAGATAGCGCTGATATTAAGGCAGAGATGAAAGAGATGCTTGCAATGCGTGCTGCGACACAGCCGCAAGGTGTGCGCACAGGCGGCTCTACTTTTGCTAATCCGCAGGGCCATAAAGCATGGCAGGTGATTGATGCCGCAGGGTGCCGTGGCAAGCGCATTGGTGATGCCAGTATGAATGAAAAACATTGTAATTTCCTGATTAATCATGGCGCTGCAACAGCCGCTGATATTGAAGCGCTTGGCTGTGCAGTTGCAGAGGCTGTTCGGGCCCATAGCGGCATTGAATTACGGTGGGAAATTCGACGCCTTGGACGCCAAACGTCGCAAATAGGAGATGCCTCATGATGGCGCAAGACCCAAAACGTGTTGTTGTTCTTATGGGCGGATGGACATCAGAAGCCGCTGTAAGCCGTGTTAGTGCTGCCTTTTGTGCCAAAGCTGCACGCGCCGCAGGGTGGGATGCGATCGAAGTTGAATTTGATAGAGATATTCAAACACGCCTCAAAGAGTTAAATCCCTCACGCGTCTATAATGCCCTTCATGGCCAGATTGGTGAAGATGGCTCTGTGCAAGGTTTGCTGAATATTATGGGCATCCCTTACACCCATAGCGGTGTTGTTGCCTCTTCAGTTGCGATGAATAAGGTTCTATCACGTCAGCTTTTCCGCACCGCAGGGATTGCTGTGCCATTGCGCCTGTCTTTGAATGAAGATAATGGCACATTACAGCCTGAAAATTATGATGGCGATTATGTGGTTAAGCCTGTCAATGAGGGGTCAAGCTTTGGTGTGCAAATCATCAAAGCAGGTGATAAGCCGCCATCGCATGACCTCTGGCCACTTGGCACACAATTATTTGCCGAAGCCTTTATTCCAGGTCGAGAGCTGACCGTATCTGTGCTTGATGGCACAGCGCTTGGTGTCACAGAGATTACCACCGATGAGCAATTTTACGATTTTGACGCCAAATATAAGGCAGGTGGCTCGCACCATATTCTGCCAGCGGATATTCCAAAAGAGATCGAGACACAAGCCCTTGATTGGGCAGAGCAAGCCTATCATCTGCTGGGATGCCGCGGTGTGGCGCGCGCTGATTATCGTTATGATGACAAGAAAAATCAGCTTTATATGCTTGAGTTAAATACACAGCCCGGCATGACAGCGACCTCACTTGTCCCTGAACAAGCACGCTGGCGCGGCATTTCAGGTGAAGAACTTGTTAATCATTTATTGGAGATTGCCCAATGCGACGATTAATGTTCTGGAAAAAATCCCAAATAGAGCCCACAAGAGTGCAGATGCGCGCCCGTAATTTGGATTGGCCTTTTGTAAAATTAGCCGCGAGGCGCGGTGCTTATCTTGGCCTTTTCTGCGCCCTAACAGCCTCATGGTTGCAACGTGATGCGCTCATCGAAAGTGGCTATATTTTATCTGGCAAATCTGGCTTGGCATTGTCTGATGTGCATATTACAGGGCGCAATTACACTGCGATTAAGGATATTAAACAAGCCATCAACGCTGCTTATGGCACCCCTCTTCTGGCACTCTCATTAGATGAAATACAGCATAATCTCTCTCAGCTTGGATGGGTCAAATCTGTTCGTGTTTCACGCCAATTCCCTGATGCGCTGAAAATTGATTTAAACGAGCGACGCCCGCTTGCCTTGCTTCAGACAACAGGTGGTCATCGTCTGATTGATGAAGCAGGTCATATGATTTTTGGCGCCAAAGCCTCTGCCTTTAGCCATCTGCCGGTGGTATCGGGAGACGGCGCGGCGGAACAAGCAAAATTGATTATCGAAGCCTTGCGCACCGAACCTGATCTCTATGCTGATGTGTGGGCTATTCAACGCATTTCAGATAGACGTTGGGATGTTCACCTGCGCTCTGGCATGGCGATAAGATTGCCTGAAAAAGATGCGGCACTTGCATGGTCAAAACTCGCCATCCTCGATAGAGACACCAAGATCATGAAGCGCGATCTTGCCACAATAGATTTGCGTGTCTCAGGCCAACTGATTGTTGAACCTAACCTGCCATTAAGCAAGAAGGGGCAAAAAACATGAACGCCTTAACCCCTATAAAGCCTGTGTCAGTCAAAGGGCCTTTTGCGGTTCTTGATGTGGGATCATCCAAATTAGGCTGTTTGATTGTTGAGCCTGCAGGCAATGGATTAAACATCTTATCCTATGCGATGCACGCCTCTGCTGGCATTCGCCGTGGTGAGATCATTGATTTAGCATTATTTAGCGAGACGCTTGGCAAAGTTGTCGAAGCAGGAGAGCGCAAGGCCGGACTAACCATCCATGATTTGCATATTGTTATGCCCGGTGGTCAGCCAAAATCACACATTGAACGCTTTAAGCTAGAGCTGGCTGACCCAATTATATCAAAACGCGATATTCGCAGGCTGACAACAAAACAGATGCAAATGGCTCTGCCAGAGGGCAGGCAATTAATCGCATCAGAGCGGTTGCATTATATTATTG
>WTHV01000206.1 GCA_011525265.1 Alphaproteobacteria bacterium
GAGATGTGTATAAGAGACAGGCGTAAATTCAAGCGCAACACATCATAATGTTGTGATAGAGCAGCATCAGCCAAAAAACGAACATAAGAGCTGTCATAATCACCGGCAAGACCATGTGCTATAACAATCAGTGCCTTGGCTTCCCCCTTGTCTGTACGATGATAAGCGCCTAAAAGCCTGTCACCATCAGGCAGAGTAAACAGGCGATCTTGCCCTTGCGCTAATGGCGGGTGAGTGCGCAAAATGGTATTGCGCATTGTTTGCAAATCACCGCCAACCCATGGCGCACGCTCCCCATAAAAAGGCACAGGGTTATAAGGTAAATCATTTCGCAGAAAATGCATCTGATACTCTATGCCTTTTGTGGTTTTTTGGCATGCCTGCCTTGATCATAATATTTCAAAAAGAGATTTTGTAATATTATTACTGCGCGCAGGCGCCCTTTCATTTTTCGGCTATTTATGATAAGATGAAGTCCATCATTACCACTATTACTATAGTGCAATTATCATTTGAAAAACACCTCATTGCGCGAAAAACAGATTTGTCTATTGAAATGATTGGGTGAGTAGCCGCACAACAAAAGGAGATATCACGATGAGTGACTTAGAAACTGATATCTCTGTTGTGGAAGCTGATACCACACATATTCCCGCAAAATCACTTTATGGTCTAACGCCAAAGGTTGAAGCTGCGATCATGGACGCTGTGAAGGCAGGAGAGCAAACGCGCGTAAGAGCGCTTACCGCGCCTCTTCACTCTGCTGATATGGCAGATTTATTGGGGCGTATCTCACCCAAAAAATGTGGTCAGCTTTTGCGGATGCTTGGCGATGAGCTTGATCCAGAGGCTATCGCCTATCTTGATGAAGAGATGCTTGAACAGGTGCTTGATATTATGGGGCCTGAGGCAATTGCCAAAGCACTGCCAGAATTGGAATCTGATGATGCGGTGACAATCGTCGAAGAGTTGGAACCAGAAGAGCGTGATGAGGTTCTAAAAAACCTATCATGGCAAGATCGTGTCTTTGTTGAAAAAGGCTTATCTTATCCTGAAGATTCCGCTGGTCGTATGATGCAGCGTGAAATGATTATGTTGCCGCCTTATTGGACAGTTGGACAGACCGTGGATCATTTGCGTGGCCTGCCAACACAAGATAATCAAGATTTTTACCTCATTATGGTTGTGGATGCTAATTTCCACCCGGTTGGTGAGATTAATGTCGGACGCTTGCTTCGTGCCAATCGCCCAGTGCGCTTATCAGAGATTATGAGCGTTGATTTCCGCTCAGTGCCTGTGAATATGGACCAAGAAGAAGTGGCGATGTTGTTCCGCCGCTATGGCATGGTGACAACCTCTGTGGTGGATGAAGATGGGCGTCTTGTGGGGGTGATTACCCTTGATGATATTGTCGATGTTATCGATGAAGAGGCAGAAGAAGATTTGATGGCCCTAGCTGGGGTGTCTGATGCGTCTATTCGCTCGTCCTTGCTTGAGACATTTCAGGGTCGGGCGGGCTGGCTATTTTTAAATTTGCTTACCGCTGTTCTCGCCTCGCTTGTCATTGGCCTTTTTGAAGATACGCTAGAGCAGATTGTTGCCCTTGCCGTATTAATGCCGATTGTGGCCTCGATGGGTGGTAATGCGGGAACACAGACGGTTACTGTGGCGGTAAGAGCCATTGCGATGCAGGAATTTAGCACGCAATCAGCGGCACGATTTGCTTTAAGAGAGGTGCTTGTTGGGGCGGTAAATGGCGTGCTATTTGCCATTATCGCGGCAGTGCTATCTTATATCTGGTTCGCTGATCTCTCACTTTCGCTTATCCTTGGCGGGGCCATGATCATTAATCTGCTGATTGCAGGGATTACCGGCACAATGGTGCCATTATCATTGGTACGTTTTGGCGTTGATCCAGCTGTTGCCTCATCCGTATTTATAACAACCATCACAGATGTTGTAGGCTTCTTTGTGTTTTTGGGGCTAGCGGCCGTATTTTTGTTGTAAGGGTGTTATGACAGTTCATTTAAAAAAATTATCTGTTGGGTCTGTTTCATTAGAGTCTATGCGTGAATGGCAAGCTGAGCGTCGCAAGGCAGGCCATCAAATTATCCACCCCACCAAAAATTGGCCAAGACGCAAAGATGAGCTTCTTGATGGTGGCTCGCTTTATTGGATTATCAAAGGCCAGATGCAAGCGCGTCAGCGCATAGATGATTTAATTGAGGTAAATCTTGCAGATGGTAGTGTGCGATGCGGTATTCTGCTAAACCCTGAGATTATTCCTGTTTGGCCAAGGCGAGAGCGTATTTTTCAAGGGTGGCGCTATCTTGAAACAGATAATGCGCCAGATGATATGCCCGCCGATATCAGCGATGGCACATCCTTGCCACCAGAGCTTGCCGCCGAGTTGCGTGAGCTAGGCCTTTTGTAAAAATAGGGGGGTGTTAATTCGCACGCCGCCAAGCCTCTGGTGTCTGGAACGTGCCAGCCCAAAGCCCTCTTTTGGCCGCTTTTGCTTCTTGCTCATCAGCAATATAATCTTTTGCATAACGACGATAGGCAAGCGCCCAACCGGCGCGCACCATAGCAGCGCTAATATCAATGCCGCGATAATAACAACGCATCACAAGACGCTTATACCGGTCTGTATCAAGATGCTCGCACCTCACTGTGGCACCGTCTTTTAAGAGTGAGGCAAGATAGGCTTGTGCGGCCCTCCCGCAAGCATAAGCACCATTATGATCACACATCTGGCGCATTTCAGGGGCATCTATGCCATGTAGGCGAATGCGTATATCACCAGAACGCAAACTATCCCCATCTGTGATTTTGGTGATTGTGAGGTGCTTTGTATCTATCACCTCAGCCCCATTGGCTTTGCCTATCATAGATGGCAATTGGCTCATCATCAGGCTTAGCGCCATCACCAAGGGCAGTGCTTTGACCAAAGGCATTATCGCGCGCATTCAGGCTCTCATCTTCTATCGCTCTTTAGCGTTCTTAACATTAGAATATTCTAATCTTAAGAACTATCTCAAGAGATTAAGAGCCTAATGCGCTATGAAAGGGATGAGGCCTGTGCAGAAGGAGGAGAACAAATAGGCCAAAAGGTCTAATTATCCTTTGGCGTGAGCAACCCGTAATTATCAGGAATGTAGGGGTTATCAGCTAGCGGGTCTTCTTCTGTGTTTTCGGCCTCATCTTCAACCCATGCTGTTTCAGGGTTCAAGGTGACACCAACCGCTGTACCTGCCTCAGGCACAGCCACGAATGGGCCTTGTGCTTCATTTGGCACAGATTCACGGCTTGTCATACGAAGCAAGACAAAGACGCCAAAAGTGACATGTGTCGCCGCGATAATGCCGTAATAGCCGCCATTGCCGACAATATCCATTGCCAGCGCAACAAGGGGCGCCCCAATAACAGACCCTGCACCATTCACCATAATCAAAGCAGATGCGGTGCCAACCATTTGTGCAGGGCTGAGATAGTCATTGGCGTGGGCGATACATAAAGAGTACAGCGTTAAAGACATGCCGCCAAACAGCCCCATGATGAGATATAAAAACCACACATTTGATGCGCCAATAAACAAGGCAAAACCGGCAAATAGCCCAGATAGCATTGTGACAAATAAAATTACAAGACGTCTGTCAATGACATCAGAGAGGCGGCCAACAGGATATTGCACAACCACAGACCCAATGGTAATTGACACCATAAATAGCGCAACCTCGCTTGGGCTCAGGCCAATATTTGAGCCATAAACAGACCCCATACCAAACATCATAGCCGCCACCACGCCTTGCATCGCCATACCAACAAATGCCAAAGGCGAGATTTGGAACAGACGACGCAATGAGGTTGTCTCAGTGATGGTAAAGTCAGGTGCCTTGCCAACCGAAATCAAAATTGGCACAACAGCAACAGACACAGCAACAGATGCCACAAGGAACAAGGTTGCTGATTGGCCATCATCAAGACCTGCGAGAAGCTGGCCTATGCCCATGCCGCCCATTGTGATGATGAGGTACATTGAAAGGATTTGCCCTCTTGTTTTATTGGTGGCCGAATCATTCAACCAGCTTTCCACCACAATATACATCCCCGCATAGGCAAAGCCTGATAGGACACGTGT
>WTHV01000242.1 GCA_011525265.1 Alphaproteobacteria bacterium
CTGCTGCGGTGCACGGTTTGAGCCAACAGATAAAACTGCCACACGCCCTTCAAGCGCCTCTGCCGAAAACCCCTCAACAATATGCGCTGCACCTTCTTTGATCACATAGCTTTGCTGTGGTGCATCGTAAGGGTAATCATTCGCGCGCTCTGCCTCCGTAAGTGGCAGGATAGGGTTTGGCGTCAGCGTTTTCTGTGTCATGCAATTCTCAGACAGACAAGCCACGTGTCTCATCAAAGCCGAGCGCGATATTCATATTTTGAACCGCCGCACCAGAAGCACCCTTGCCCAAATTATCAAGGCGCGCTGTCAGCCAGAATTGATTATTTGTGGCATTATAAGATGTGAATATCTCTAGCCTATCTGTGCCTTTAAGGCCATCTGCAGGCAAAAAGCCATTGGCGTTAAGCTGGCTATCATCATTGCCATCATAGGCTGTGATAAGAGATGAGCTGGCATAATGCGCTTTAAAAATCTCAGCAATATCATCCGCTGTCACCTGCTTATCAAGCTGGCTGGCAAAAAGAGGCAAATGCACAAGCATACCTTGTTCAAAATCCCCCACAGATGGCATGAAAATTGGACAGCTTGTTAAATCAGCCATCTTTTGCATTTCTGGCAAATGCTTATGAGACAGGCCGTGGGCATAAGAGAAATGACGCGGGCTTGTGCCAGCATCAAACGCCTCAATAAGGCCCTTGCCACCACCTGAATAGCCACTAATGGCAGGCACGATAAGCTTGGCATCTTGTGATAAAATACCTGCATGACGCAAAGGGACAGCCATCGCCAAAAAGCCTGTCGGATAACAGCCAGGGTTACTGATATGGCGTGATGTCGCAATAGCGCTTCTCTGAGCGTCGCCTAATTCTGCCATGCCATAGACCCATGCATCATCTGTGCGATGCTGTGTTGAGGCATCAATTAAAACCACGTCAAGGTCTGCTGTCATCTCAGCGGCTTGCTTGGCGGCCGCATCTGGCAAGCACAAGATAGCCGCATCTGCCTTTGCAAATGCCGCACGACGTGCGTCCAAATCTTTGCGTGCCTCATCATCTAATGTGATAAGGCTTACCCCATCATGGGCGGCTAATTTTTCGGCAACTTGCAGACCTGTTGTGCCTGCGTGACCGTCGATAAAAATGGAAATGCTCATAATGTCTTAACAGATAGACTGAAACTATGATGCGGTGCAAGCTGATAAACACAAACAGTGGCATTGATTTTAGCCTGAGGGCTGATTATTTATAAGGATGTGCGCTGTTTTTAATAGCCGCGCGCCGCCATTCAAAAGACACCTTTTTACACAAAATCCAAGGGCGATCATGACACAAGATAAAACAAAGCTTATGGACGCCTTGCTTGATGGCGCTAAGAAAGCCGGCGCTGATAAGGCAGACGCAGCTCTTGCAACAGGAGATGCGACATCTGTTTCAGTGCGCCTTGGCAAAACAGAATCAGTTGAACGTGCCGAAGATTTTGCCGCTGGTCTGCGCGTCTTTGTGGGACAGAAAACAGCGACCTTATCACTAGGCCAGTTAAAAGAAGCAGATATCCCTGCTTTGTGCGAGCGCGCGGTTGCCATGGCCAAAGCAAGCCCTGATGATCCCTTTGCGGTTTTGGCCACACAAGAACAGATCGCAACAGATTTGCCTGAACTTGATATGTGTGATGAGACAGAACTTGATACAGCACGCCTAACTGATATGGCCTTAAGTGCTGAATCACACGCTCGTTCCGTGAAAGGCATTAGCAATTCAGAAGGCGGCTCTGCCTCACAAAGCCATTCAGAGATTTATATCGCAGGCACACATGGGTTTTCAGCAGGCTATCGCCGGTCATCCTTTGGCTTTTCCACTGTGGTTCTGGCTGAAAAGGATGGCCAGATGCAACGTGATTATGATTATTCATCTGCCGTTTATGCCTCTGATTTGAAAGACCCTGCCGAAATTGGCCGACGCGCCGCAGAACGCACTCTTGCACGCCTTGGCGCACAAAAGGCCAAAACAGGCACATTTCCTGTGGTTTATGATAACCGTGTCTCACGCTCTCTTGCCGGGCATTTTGCCTCTGCGATTAATGGGGCATCTATTGCACGCGGCACCAGCTTTCTAAAAGAGGCGATGGGTCAGGCGATCGCCAATAGCGCGATTACCCTTTATGATGACCCGCTGCGCCCTAGAGGGGCAGGCTCACGAGCCTTTGATGGTGATGCGCTTGGTGTTCAGCGTTTACCGTTGATAACAGATGGGGTTCTAGAGAATTGGTTGCTTGATCTCTCATCTGCCAAACAGCTTGGCCTAACCTCAACAGCAAATGCGCGGCGCTCACTTGCGAACCCGCCCTCACCTGGCACATCTAACCTGATTTTGGAAAATGGCACTCACAGCTTTGAGGCGCTGATTGCTGATATTGAACAAGGCTTTTTGGTGACAGAATTAATGGGCTCATCTGTGAGCCTTATCACAGGCGATTATTCACGCGGTGCTGGCGGCTTTTGGATTGAAAATGGCCAGATCACATGGCCAGTGGGTGAGGCCACTATCGCTGGTAATTTGAAAGAGATTTTCATGGGTATGACGCCAGCTGATGATGCCGATACAACCTCATCAACCATTGTCCCATCTATTCGGGTAGATCATATGATGGTCGCGGGAAGTTAAGAGATATGCATAAAAAAGGTCAGGCCACAAAGTGGGATGCCCCTGCTCCAAACAGAAATGGGGCATCAGATTGGTGGGAGCTTTTTGCCAAAGACCATCATTTCCTGCGCACAAGGTGGCGCAACCTTCATCAGCTTGATGAGATGATGTGGCGCTCTAACCAGCCCTCCCCAAAACAAGTCGCGGATATTGCGCGCATGGGGATAAAAAATATCCTGAATTTAAGAGGCGCACGCTCTGTTGGCACATGGCAATTAGAGGCAGAGGCCTGTGCAAAACATGGCATTCGCCTTTATGATTTTACAGCGCGATCACGTGCCGCGCCTGATAAGCAAATGCTCTATGATGCCCGTGATTTATTTGCCTGCCTTGATGGGCCAAGCCTGATGCATTGCAAATCAGGTGCGGACAGGGCAGGTTTAATGTCAGCGCTTTATATGCTTGTTGTAAAACAAGTTGGCGCACGCCAGGCACTTGAACAATTATCTTTTAAATATCTGCACGTCAAACAAGCAAAGACCGGCCTACTCGATGCCTTTATCGAAAGCTATATCCCTTTTGAAGATAAGGGCATGGCTTTTTATGATTGGGTTGAAAACATCTATGACCCAAAATCATTGCAAGACAGCTTTATGGCCAAAGGATGGGCTAATCGTCTGGTTGATGATATTTTAAAGCGCGAATAGCGCCTAGCTCATGGTCTGAAGCGCGCAAAGACGGGCATAAAGGCCCTCTTTCGCAAGCAACGCTTTATGCGTGCCTTGCTCTTTGATGACGCCTTTTTCCAAAACAATAATGTTATCGGCCCCTTTGATGGTCGATAGACGATGGGCAATCACAAGACAGGTGCGCCCTTTAGACAAGGTCTCTAACGCTTCTTGCACTTGCTTTTCTGCTTCGGCATCAAGGGCAGAGGTCGCCTCATCCAAAAGCAAGATAGGCGCATCTTTTAACAAGGCTCTGGCGATCGCAAGGCGCTGTTTTTGACCACCAGATAAACGATTGCCAGCGGTGCCAAGCACCGTATCATAGCCGTCTTCTAACTCCATGATAAACGCATGTGCCGCGCTATCTTTTGCGGCTTGGATAATCTGCTCACGGCTTGCACCTTGCTTGCCAAATGCGATATTTGCCGCGACGGTATCATCAAAGATCACCGCCTCTTGAGAGACAAGTGCAATATGGTCTCGCACGCTTTTAATCGTCATATCGCGCACATCTTGGCCATTAATACGAATGGCGCCGCCGCTGACATCAAGGAAACGTGGCACAAGGTTAATCAAAGAGGTTTTACCTGCCCCAGATGGCCCCACAAGAGCAATGGTTTTGCCTGATTGCGCCTCAAAACTGACCTCATCCAACAGCTGTGCCTCGCCAATTGACAGGCTTACCTTATCAAAGGATAAGCTTGCCTTTGAGGCTTTCAAATTACGGGCACCTTTTTTA
>WTHV01000125.1 GCA_011525265.1 Alphaproteobacteria bacterium
GTTCATGGTAAAAGGGGCGCATTGTCGCAGATGGGGCTGGCTTTAAACGATAGAGGTCGTTTTATATGCCAGATGATATCCTAGAGAAACGGAGCGGCCATACGCAGTCCGTCTCGCGAGCGCTTCGCTTGTTATCACGACTATCAGAAGAATCAAATGGCATGACTTTGTCAGAGCTAGCACGATCTGTTGGGCTTGCGCCTTCAACAGCGCATCGTCTTTTGACCACTTTGCAGCTTGAACGCTTTGTGCGCTTTGAAGATAGCCGTTGGCTTGTCGGTGTACAGGCCTTTAATGTCGGCTCATCTTATATGCGTGCGAGAGATGTGTGCTTTATGGCGCGTCCGTATTTGCGCATTTTGATGCAAGATACAGGCGAAACAGCTAATTTAGCTTTGATTGAAGAAGATGACCTTGTCTATTTGGCACAAGTTGAATCATCACAGATGATGCGCGCATTGGCACGCCCCGGTGTGAAAGCGCCATGGAGTTGTTCTGCGGTGGGCAAAGCTTGTTTGGCATTTATGGGGCGCCCAGAGGCAGAACGTTTGATTAATTATCAAGGTGTTGTGCAGATGACAGCGAAATCTCATGTCACAACAAAGACATTGTGGGAAGATATCGCGAAGGTGCAAAGCCAGTATTTTGCGTTTGATGATGAAGAGCACGCCCCTGGCTTACGCTGTATTGCCTCACCCATTTTTGACAGTAACTCACAAGTGATTGGGGCATTGTCTATCTCTGGCCCATCAGTGCGGGTCAGTCAAACATCTATGGCACAGATTGGTGGCACAGTCGCTCGGGTTGCTCGCGAATTGACACAAGCGCTAGGCGGTGCTTGGCCAACAGGTTAGGACCCAAATTCCCTAAGAATTCACAGAGGCCTCATTCTCTAACTCAGAGACGAGCTTGCATAGCTGTGCCATTTGCTTGTCATGAATATTTGCCTCAATCAGCGCTTTTTGTGTTTGGAAAAGATAGTCTTTGCATGGGCCAACAAAGCCGGCGGCTTTATGGATAATAGCAGCGGTCTTCTCATCACTCATGCGCGGGGCAAAAACAGGTCTATTGCGGCGAATGGCAAATGATAATGCTTTGATAGGCCCCTTATCTGTCTGGGCAGTGAGCCATAGTGGACGATAGCTATCTGCCATCATTTCCCTGCGCCACAGGATATCAAGCTCTTTTGCCGCTTGTTCTGCCGCAATCCGGAAAATCACCCCTTTTGTAGAACCCCCATTATCAAGGGCAAGCACAAGGCCGGGGCAATCAGGCGAGCCTCTGCCAATGGTGGTCCACATACAAAACCGTCTATGAAACCCATGAACAAGCGCATCACGACGCTCTGTGAAATTTATCTCAGGCTTCCAAATTAACGAGCCATAGCCAAAGACCCAAATATCATCACCGTGATAATCATCAGCGATGATGGCACGGCGTGAGGCGCGCAAATCCTCATCAGAAAGAACAGTGCTTTTTGCCCCATCTCTTTGACGGGCAAGGCGCATCACCGCGCCTTTTTCTAGCGTATCGCGGCTGATGCCAACAGCTTTATCACCTTTGTCACTCATCTCTACCATTCATCTTAATCACGCATCGTAAGACCACAGCCATTTATCAGGGTTTATTTGCAAAATGTACAACCTGCTGTGGGAAAGGAATTTCAATATTATGGGCATCTAGCGCTGGCTTTAGGCGGCGGTTTAAGTCCCATCCTAGTTGGAAAAGGTCAGTATAATCAGCATAAAGGCGCATCCGCACCGTAATCGCGCTATCGCCATAGGTGACAACATGAAAGACAGGGGCAGGGTCTTTGTGTATCCGCGCATCATCCATTAAGCTTTGCATGGCGGCTTCCACAACATCAAAATCACTATCATAACCAACACCAATTTCAAGATCGAGGCGGCGCTTTTGATGCTTGGCATGATTGATGATTGTGGCTGACCAAATGGTGCTATTTGGCACGGAAATATAGACATTATCAAAGGTGTCAATATGAGTCGTAAAAAGCCCGATTTCCTTTACCGTGCCAGAAATGCCATTTGTTTCCACCCAGTCACCTGACTCAAAAGGACGCAAAATTAACAGCATCACCCCTGCCGCAACATTTGATAATGTCCCCTGCAAGGCAAGGCCAATCGCAAGGCCGGCAGCACCTAAGATAGCAATGATTGAGGTCGTTTGAACGCCAAATTGGCCAAGCATCACAATGATGGTGACGATAATGATGGCATAACGCACAACAGAGGCAGCAACAGGCACAAGCGTTTTATCGATCCGCTTAATCCGCTGTAATGATGAGCGCACAAGTCGGCTAATGCGCCCAGCAATCATAAGCCCCAATATCAGTGTTAAAATCCCGCCCAAAAATGTCAGGGCGCCATCTAACATAGTGTTCATAAATTCAGGGGTCAAAATGACGCCTGATAAGAGGGTGTCTAGGCTCAATCTATCCATAGCGGCGCTCTTCACTGTGCAAGGGTGATAAGGGTGAGCTATATCATGGCGCAAAAAAGGGAATAATGCAAAGTGACAAAATGAATTATGGTGCGGAATCTGTGGTCATTTGCATCATCAATCAAAACGCAAGATGCGGCATTGAAAAACACTGCCACTATAGGCTATAATCCGGCGCACAATTTACGTAGTTTGTAAGGGCGTTGTGATGGCGGCAAAAATCATTTCATGGCAAAGAGGCGCAAAGCTAGCAGAGCGCACGCCTGTTGTTGGTGTGATTGGCAATTTCGACGGGGTTCATAAAGGTCATCAGCATCTGATTTCAACAGCTAAAATGCTTGCAAATGATTTAGAACTGCCTCTTGCGATTTTGACTTTTACCCCACATCCACGCGCTTTTTTCCGCCCACAAGACCCGCCTTTTTTGCTTATGGATCAGGTGCAAAAAGAACGCGTCTTAGAAGAGCATGGGGCAGATATTATCGTGAATATCACTTTTGATGAGGCATTGCGCACAGCCTCACCTGAGGAATTTGCCCATGAGGTGCTAAAGCCGCTTCATATTGTCCATCTGTTTGCTGGGGCAGATTTTGCCTTTGGTAAGGCGCGCGCTGGTACGATTGAGACTTTATCAGAGCTTGGTAAAGGGTTTGATATGCAAGCCTCTGGCGTGACTTTGGCCGTTGATAGCCATCAAATGGCCCTTTCATCAACACGTATCAGAGCCGCCTTGCAAGCAGGTCAAGTTGATATGGCAGCTGATATGCTAGGCAGGCCCTATAAGATTTCAGGCCTTGTTGCCAAGGGCGATCAGCGCGGGCGCACAATTGGCTTTCCAACCGCCAACCTGCCAATGACAGATCAGCTCCACCCTGCCTTTGGCGTTTATGCTGTATCTGTCATGATCGCAGCAGGTGCAGGCGCCTACAGCGTTGATGGTGTGGCAAATATCGGCATTCGCCCCACAGTGAATGATAGAGGTGTTTTGGCTGAGGTACATCTGTTTGATTTTCAAGATGATATTTATGGTCAAAGGATTGAAATCGCGCTAAAAGGCTATGTAAGAGCTGAGATGAAATTTGAAAATCTTGACGCTTTGAAAGCGCAAATCGGCAAAGATAGCAAAAGAGCGAGAGATATTTTAGCAAGCTCGTAGAAATAACAAATGGCCATGCAGAGGCATTGCAAGGCTAACATGAAGGTGTCCCAGATGAGTGACAAATCAGCAGCAGATTATAAGCAAACAGTCTTTTTGCCACAGACAAGTTTCCCCATGCGGGGCGGCTTGCCAAAAAAAGAACCAGAGATTCTGCAATATTGGCAAGATATTGACCTTTATAAGTCACTGCGTGCCGCACGCAAAGGGGCTGAGAAATTCGTGCTTCATGATGGCCCGCCCTATGCGAATGGCCAGTTGCATATTGGTCATGCGTTAAACAAAATCCTAAAAGATGTGATAAACCGTTCACAATCCATGATCGGCAAAGATGCCAATTATGTGCCTGGTTGGGACTGTCATGGCCTGCCAATTGAGTGGAAAATCGAAGAGCAATATCGCAAAAAGGGCAAAGATAAGGATGAGGTGGATATCACTGAATTCCGCGAAGAATGCCGTAATTTTGCCG
>WTHV01000098.1:0-28256 GCA_011525265.1 Alphaproteobacteria bacterium
CATCTCAACCGTCCTTTAATATATTAAACTATTGTAATTATTGATTTTCTGTAAGGTTTTTCTCTTGTGCCAACAACTCTGCTGCCAAAGCTGCGTAAGCTTGTGCGCCTGTTGATTTGAGATCGTACATCAAGACAGGCTTACCAAAGGACGGCGCTTCGGAAATACGCACATTCCGCGGAATGACTGTCTGATAAACCAGATCGCCAAAATACTCCCTGACATCATGCGACACCATATCAGATAATTTATTTCGGCTATCATACATGGTAAGCACAATCCCTTGAATAGCCAAGTGAGGGTTGAAATTCTGTTTTACCACATTAATGGTACGAACCAATTGCGAGAGGCCTTCAAGCGCATAAAACTCACATTGCAAAGGCACGATGGCACGATCAGCAGCAACAAGACCATTGACTGTCAGCAGACCAAGAGATGGCGGGCAATCAATTAACACAAAATCATAATGACCACGCGCCCCTTGCAAAGCGTCTGCAAGGCGATGTTCACGCCTATCAAGCTCTGATAATTCAATCTCTGCGGCAGATAGGTCCATGGTTGTCGGCAAAATATCTAACCCTGGGACCAAGGTCTGGCAAATTGCCTCTGATAGCGTTATCTGACCTGCGATGAGGCGATAGGAATTACGCTCCCTATCATATTCAGTCACACCAAGACCAGTACTGGCATTTCCTTGCGGGTCAAAATCAATCAAAAGTACCTTATAACCGCAAGCAGCCAGCGCCGTAGAGAGGTTCACTGAGGTCGTTGTCTTACCAACACCGCCCTTTTGATTTGTAATCGCTACGATTTTCGTCATCACTCCACCCCGGTGCGCTGAAACCTATTTATGACTCTTGCCTTTGAAGGCGCAAAATCACGCCATCACCTGAGGCAAGACTATCAAATTGCGCGCTCTCTACTTTCAGCGATACTGGCAGATTGGTCAATTCTTCATTTACCGCTCTACCCTTTAAAAGCCAAAAAACTTGACCTTTTTTATGCTGATGAGACGTCCAATCAAGCATTCTATCAAGCGGGGCAAAGGCTCTAGCAGAGATAATATCTGCATCAAGAAATGGTAAGCGCTCTAAGCGTTCATTATGTATCACAGCCCTCGCACCAGTTTCACGTAACGCAGTTTGCATGAAAGCACATTTACGGGCATCTGATTCTACCATTTCAATTTTATGATCTGTCAAAATCGCCAATATAACAGCCGGCAGACCCGCACCTGAACCCAAATCAACGATCTTCACAGGCTCTTTTGGCAAATAGGTCAAAAGCTGAGCAGAATCGAGGATATGACGCTCCCAAATCTCAGGCAATGTCTTTGCGGATATGAGATTAATTGATTTTTGCCATTTTTCTAATAGGGCAACATAATGAGAAAGCTTATCAGATGTTTCACGTGAAACATCATGATGCTCTTCAAGGTAGGATAAAACGCTGTCCTTCGTCCACTTCATTGCCGTAAAGTCCCCTATTGCACCTTTAAGACGAAATTGTGCCAGATGATGGGGCAGATGATGTGACCTTATCTTGTCTCTCATCACTCTCATCAGCCGAGGTGCGTAAATGCCGCAAGACAGCAACCAAAGCTGCTGGCGTCAAGCCTGGAATACGGCTGGCCTGTCCCAATGTTTCTGGCTGATAGCGCATGAGCAAATCTTGGCTTTCTGCTGATAGGCCGCCAATTTTTGCAAAATCCATCTCTTCAGGAATTAAGACATTCTCATCTTTACGCATCGCATCAATATCAGCTTGCTGACGGCGCAAATAGCCTTGATAGCGTTTATCTGTTTCAAGCTGGCTATGATATTTTCTCTCGATTTGTGCTAATTCTGGCCAAAGAGACTGACATTTTTCGATTGTGATCCCCTCTAGGGTCAACATATCACCTGCTGTTCTCTGTCTGCCGTCGCGTGGTGGTGGCAAGTCAGCGGCCGCTATTTGCTTTGTCCCTGCCTTTAGCTTATCAAGCAAAAGCCGCGCTTGTTCCAAAGCATCATGTTTTTGCGCCCATGCATCACGGCGCTTTTGTGAGACAAGGCCGATTGCTATGCCCTTATCGGTTAGGCGCTGATCCGCATTATCTGCACGCAATAACAAACGATATTCTGCGCGTGATGTGAACATACGATAGGGCTCAGGCGCGCCTCTTGTGATCAAATCATCAATCATAACGCCAATATAGGCATCTGCCCTATCAAGGATAAAAGTCTCATCACTGCCAGAGGCAAGAAGGGCAGCATTTGTACCTGCGATTAGGCCTTGCGCTCCTGCTTCTTCATATCCTGTGGTGCCATTAATCTGCCCTGCCAAAAACAAATGCGGCAATTTCTTTAATTCGAGCGTGCGTCTCAATGCCCGTGGGTCAATAAAATCATATTCAATCGCATAGCCATATTGCAGGATTTTAGCCTTTTCCAACCCTGGTATCGTGGCAAGCATCGCATCTTGTACATCACGTGGCAGGCTTGTGGAAATGCCATTTGGATAGATGGTCGGATCATCAAGACCCTCAGGCTCAAGGAAGATTTGATGCGATGTCTTATCAGCAAAGCGATGCACCTTATCCTCAATAGACGGACAATAGCGCGGCCCTTGGCCTTTAATTTGACCTGAATAAACAGCAGAAAGATGAATAGAGTCTGCAATAATCTGATGTGTTTTCTCTGTTGTGCGGGTGATAGCACATTCAATTTGCGGCACCAAAATCTTATCAGTTAGCGTTGAAAAAGGTATCGGCGGATTATCTGCTGGTTGTTTTTCAAGAGAGTCCCAATCGATGGTGCGTTTATCAAGGCGTGCCGGTGTCCCTGTCTTAAGGCGCCCCAATGGTAAATCTAGCGCATGAAGGGCCGCAGATAACTCATTGGATGGCGCCTCACCCACGCGGCCAGCCGGTGTGCGTTCTGTGCCAAGATGGATAAGACCACCCAAAAATGTCCCAGTCGTCAGGACAATTGCCCCACAATGAAACGCCGTGCCATCTTCTGTTGTTAGTCCGCGCGCTTCGCCCGCCTCAATAATGAAAGAGGCAACCGCCCCTTCAATAATGGTCAGATTACCTTCTTCTGCCAAAAGTGATTGTATGGCTTTACGATAAAGCGCCCTATCAGCTTGCGCACGTGGGCCATGAACTGCAGGGCCGCGCGACTTGTTCAGCATACGAAACTGAATGCCTGCTTTATCAATCGCACAGGCCATAAGACCATCAAGCGCATCTATTTCACGCACCAAATGCCCTTTACCCAAACCACCAATGGCAGGGTTACACGACATTTCACCGATTTTATCTTTTTGCATTGTAATAAGAGCGGTTTTTGCGCCCATACGTGCTGATGCCGCTGCGGCTTCTGTACCCGCATGACCGCCACCAACGACTATTACATCAAAAAAAACACTCATTATGCTTATTCCTGTTTCACGTGAAACATGAGCCAAACACCCTATTTCACATTACATCGCGCTTTATACGCGCTTTTCTGTTATTTCCCAATACAGAAAGAGCTAAAAATATCGCCCAAAATATCTTCAACATCAATATGGCCTGTCATTTGGGCAAGCGCATCTGCCGCTACCCGCAAATCTTCTGCTACTAATTCAGGTGCATCTTCCATATTGGCAGCGCAAGATGCCTGTAACGCATCCAACGCTTTTGTGATAAGAGACCGATGGCGGTGGCGCGTAATAAGCGGTGCTGTCCCATCGTGATTCAAAGGCTTAATGGCCTCAGCCAATAGATTTTCCAGCCTTTCGACATCCTTATCATCATGCAAACATAAGGGCATAAAGCCTGTGCCATGCACATCGCCAACAAGCCTATCTGCTTTATTGACGATATAAATGACAGGGCCGTCGATTGATTCTGCAATAGCGCTGCTTTCCTTATGCCAGTCAGATTGGGCACCATCAGCGATAATAATAACCAAATCAGCCTCAGATGCCGCTTGTTTAGCGCGCGCTATACCTATCGATTCAACGTGACCTGCCTCATCTCTGATACCTGCCGTATCTTGAAGGATAACAGCAATGCCATCTATATCAAGGCGCACCTCAACAATATCTCTTGTTGTGCCTGCCTCATCAGACACAATAGCCGCTGGCCGCCCCGCCAATGCATTAAGCGCTGTTGATTTACCAGCATTAACAGGCCCTAATAGTGCAACTTGCAATCCGTTGCGGATAATTTCACCACGCCCCTCATCATCAAGAGAGGTTGCTAAATCTTGAATAAGTGCCGAACGCTTCTCTAAAATATCTGCCAAGACAGTATCAGGCAATTCTTCATCCGAAAAATCAATCACAGATTCCAAACGCCCAGATAATGTTATGATCTCTTGCCGCCATGCCATAGCTTGGCGCCGAATTTGCCCCTTTAATTGGCCTAACGCTTGGCGCCTTTGAGAGTCTGTTTGTGAGGCAATCAAATCGGCTAGGCCCTCAACTTCTGTGAGGTCCATCTTACCATTATCAAAGGCACGCTTTGTAAACTCCCCTGCACGCGCCAATCTGACACCATCTTGGCGTGCCAAATAATTTGTGATGGCATCAATAACAGATAAGGAGCCGTGACAATGGATCTCTAACACATTTTCGCCTGTCGGCGTTTGCGGCGCTTGCAGATAGACCATCATGGCATCATCAAGCGGCGCACCCCCCTCATCCGTCAAAAGGCTTGGGGTAAGGTGCCTGTGACGGTGTAGCTTCCCAGATAGCGATTCGGCTATAATCGCTGACTTATCACCTGATAGGCGAAATACAGCAATGGCAGATTGGCCAGGTGGTGTAGCGAGGGCAAAAATCGTCTCACGCATGAATCAGCTTTACTTTATCTATTAACCAAAGCCAAACTAACCCGTGTTCAGCCATCTAGCTAGAGTGATACCATAAATGCCAGCTTTTGAGATGAAAAAAAATGCGGCGCCGCATCCCGTGCTTTCCTATGCGAGCCTGTGCCAAACACCGCTTGGGTCAATCGCGGCCTTATGTGATACGGACGGGCTATGTGCCATAAGGTGGCAACAAACGCCTATCTCTATCGATTTGCCTGACAATCATGTTTCACGTGAAACAATTATTCAATTAAAAGCCTATTTCGCAGGACGATTGAAACAATTCTCCCTGCCGCTATCTCCTAATGCTGTCTCACCAAAATTGCGCTTATGGCTAGATGCGATAAATTCAGTACCTTATGGCCAAACCATAAGCTATGCAGGTCTTGCCAAATTATGGGGCAATGAAAAAGCGGCGCGCGCCGCCGGCTCTGCCTGCCAGAAAAACCCTTTACCGCTGATAATCCCCTGCCATCGTATCATTGGCACAGATGGCTCTTATGATCGCTATTCAGGTGGTGATATCACAGCACCCTCTTCGCCTTCAAATGTGGCGCGTAAAAAAGCCCTACTTGATTTAGAAGCAGGGCTTTTAACAATCCTTTAATTGCACTCTTTGCCAATTAGCTATTCATCTGGTCAAAGAAGTCATTATTATCCTTTGAGTGTTTCAGCTTGTCGGACAAGAATTCCATCGCATCGACAGCACCCATTTGCATCAGGATACGGCGCAATACCCACATTTTTGACAATGTGCCCTTATCAACAAGCAACTCTTCTTTTCTTGTGCCAGACTTTGTGACATCAATTGCTGGGAAGACGCGCTTATCGGATAATTTACGATCAAGCACAACCTCAGAGTTACCCGTTCCTTTAAACTCTTCAAAGATCACTTCATCCATTCGTGACCCTGTTTCAACAAGAGCTGTGGCAATAATTGTAAGAGAACCACCTTCTTCGATGTTACGTGCCGCACCAAAGAACCGCTTTGGTCTCTGCAACGCATTGGCATCAACACCACCTGTCAAAACCTTACCTGATGATGGCACGACAGTATTATATGCGCGTGCCAATCTTGTAATGGAATCAAGCAGAATTACAACATCACGCTTATGCTCAACAAGGCGTTTCGCCTTTTCAATGACCATGTCTGTTACTTGAACGTGTCGTGTGGCTGGCTCATCAAATGTTGAGGAAATAACCTCACCATTTACAGAACGCTGCATATCTGTAACTTCTTCTGGACGCTCATCAATCAGAAGCACAAGCAAATAAACCTCTGGATGGTTTTCTGAAATCGCATGGGCGATCGATTGAAGCATCATGGTTTTACCAGTACGCGGCGGTGCCACGATAAGACCACGTTGCCCTTTACCCATTGGTGATACTAAATCAATCACGCGCGGTGTGTTATCTTTGCGATCAGGATCATTTGGCAGCTCAAAGGTAAGCTTTTCATTCGGATAAAGAGGCGTTAAATTATCAAAATTAATGCGATGCCTTACGGCTTCAGGGTCCTCAAAATTAATTGATTCCACTTTTAGTAGGGCGAAGTAGCGCTCACCATCTTTTGGCGCTCTGATCTCACCTTCCACCGTATCACCGGTGCGAAGACCAAAACGTTTTACCTGTGAGGGAGAGATATAAATATCATCTGGCCCTGCAAGATAGTTTGACTCAGGCGCGCGCAAAAACCCAAAGCCATCTGATAGGACTTCCAAAACACCCGCACCGCGGATAGTAACTTCATTTTCGGCCAAATTCTTTAGAATCGCGAACATCATATCCTGTGTGCGCAAAGTAGAGGCATTCTCCACTTCTAACTCTTCTGCAAAGGCAAGTAACTCAGCTGGGGATTTATCTTTTAATTCTTGTAAATGCATAACAAAGAACCTGTTTTATCAATGAGATAAGAAATAGAGCGTTTAACGAAAAGTAAGGCTATTTCAAAATAAAGTGGGGGATGAGACAAAATTTCTATTGAAATATACGATGTCTCTTTAATTATCAGACGCAATTTAGAATCGGCGTCCGTAAAAGGTAAGATATATAAGGAATAACGCACATCACCTGCGCCTGTCAAATAAAAGCTAAAATGGCTCTGCCACTGCCATGATAACAATAATAATCATCATTAATGTCGGCACTTCATTCCAATAGCGATATTGTTTTGTTGGGCGTGCATGGCCTTGCTCTAATTCTTTACGCATTTTGCCAAATAACATATGGGCATAAGTCATAATAATAATCGCGCCAATCTTGACCCACATCCATGGCATTTCAATTAATGACGGATTGAGATGCAACATCCATAGCCCAAAACCATAAGATAAAATCATAGCAGGGTTCATAATCGCCTTTAACAAACGACGTTCCATCAACGCAAATGTTAAAGCCTGTGCGCCATTATTTTCAACTTGTGAATGATAGACATAAAGACGTGGTAAATATAAAAGCCCTGCCATCCATGACATAACAGCAATTAAATGTAATGCTTTAACCCATTGATAATCCACGACTATCTCCTTATGTAATCGACAAGTTCTGCGACATGATCAATAGGTGTAGGCGGTGTAATACCATGGCCAAGATTAAAGATATGTTGTCTTGTCAAGAAGGCTTCTTGTATCTGGTCAACAGCGCGCTTCATCACATCGCCGCCAAATAACAAAGCTTGCGGGTCGAGATTTCCCTGCAATACCATATCGGCGCGAATGGATTTCGCGGCAAAAACAGGTGATACACCTTGATCAATCGCTAGAACCTGGCAATCAACCGCATCAGCGAAACGTGGCAAATCTGCGCTAATGCCACGCGGGAAACAAATAAAGGGCAAAGTAATCCCTGCTTGTCTTACGCGTTCAATAATGGCTTGAACGGGACGCTCAACAATCCAAGGGCGCAAATCAGAAGGCACAGCACTTGCCCAGCTGTCAAAAATCATCAAGGCATTTGCACCGGCATTTGCTTGTGAAATGAGGCTTTGAGATATTGTTTCTACCAAAATTTCTAACAAATAATCTGTTTGTTTTTGATAACCCCATAACCAATTACGCGTTGCCGCATAATCTTTTGATGAGCCACCTTCAACCATATAAGTCATTAATGTCCAAGGCGCGCCAGCAAATCCGATAAGTGCTGTCTTTTCAGGTAATGAGGCCCTTGTAAGACGCACCGCCTCTGCTACAGCTGTGATCTTTGATGAAAAATCAGTGATTAACTTATGGTCAATAACCTCATCACTGCCAAGAGGCGTGCATTTCGGCCCCTCGCCTGTGATGAAATGGACATCACGATTTAATGCCCATGGCACAATCAAAATATCAGAAAATATAATAGCAGCATCAAAATCATAACGCCGGATAGGCTGTAATGTCACTTCGCATGCTTTATCTGGTGTTAGGCAGAATGAAATAAAATCACTCGTTGTGGCTCTGACATCACGATATTCTTGTAAATAGCGTCCCGCTTGTCTCATAATCCAAATAGGTGTCTGAGATGACTTTTTACCAGCAATCGTATCCAGAAAGAGCATATAGTTATCCAACTAATAATAAGATATTTTATATATAAAATATTTGTTGTTGTAATAGGTCGCTTATCTCATGGGGATAAAATAGACGCAAGATTTATCCACAGATCTATCCCCCAAAATATTACCTTTTATATAGATACGTTAGCGATAAAAACTAGACTTATCCCCATATCCCTTTTTAAACCAATTCACCTTATGCCCATGTGGAAAATTTGAGGACAAAAAACCGGTCAATGGGGGCATTATGATGATAAGAGTATTTATCCCCAATTATCCCACTTATTTCCACAAGCCTTGTGGAAAAATATGTGGAAAAATATCTAGACAGTTTTCATATCCCTTGCCATTTTGACTATAGAGTTTTTTTGCGTTGGCGCGCCCCATAATCATGCGGTCTTTTTATGCTTCATATTCATTTGGTTTCAGATTCCACAGGTGAAACAGTGCATCAAGCGGCAAGAGCGGCTATCGCACAGTTTCAGCAAACTGAATTTACAGAACATATCTGGACGTTAGTGCGCTCTTCTGATCATGTGGAAATTGTTGAACAATCTTTAGAAAAACATGGTGGGTTGTTATTATTATCTGTTGTAAACCCCGAAGTGCGCCGCCTTGTTGAAAAAGCTTGTGTGAAACACGCTGTGCCGCATGTATCTATTCTTGATCCTGTGGTAAATTTGATTGGTATGGTTCTAGGCAAAACAGCTGATCAGACACCTGGCGCCCAGCATCGGTTAGATGACGCTTATTTCGCGCGCATGAAAGCAGTGGAATATGCGGTTAATCATGATGATGGCATCAATATTCATAATATAAATGGCGCGGATATTTTATTGGTTGGTGTATCGCGTACCTCAAAGACACCAACCTCTATGTATTTGGCTAATCGTGGGTATTTTGTGGCAAATTATGCCCTTGTGCCGCACGTCCCTTTCCCTGAAGAAGCGGTACGTGATCAAAATGTCTTTGTTGTCGGTCTTACCTCAGATGTAAAGCGTTTATCTCAAATCAGAAAATCGCGATTAAATGCTATGTCCGATAGTGGCAATGATAGCTATGCCAAGGATGAAGATATTCAAGAAGAAATCAAACAAGCACGCCGTCTTTTCGCTCGGAATGGCTGGCCTGTGATTGATGTGACAAGACGGTCTGTTGAAGAGACAGCCGCTTCTATTATTCATTTCCACAATGGCTGGCTTGCCAAGCGTGAAAGGAATGAGATGTGAGCCTTTGGTCATTTCCTGATAAAGCGCTTATTCTTGCCTCAAAAAGCCAAGCGCGCTGTGCGTTATTGCAACAAGCGGGCATTGCGTTTGAAACACAAGCTGCTGCAATAGATGAAGCCGCTATTCGTCACTCTGCTCAAGCAGAGGGGGCAAGTGGTGATGATATTGCCGTTCTTTTAGCTGAGATGAAAGGTGAGCGTATCGCTGCCTTGCGTCCAGATGCGATGATTATTGCTAGTGATCAAATCTTGATTTGTGATGGTAAAATTTATGGCAAGCCGCAGGATCTTAAGGAGGCAAAGGCACAAATTCTCGAACTGTCAGGAAAGCGCCACCAGCTTATCTCAGCGGTTGTGTTATTTGATAAGGGGCGGCGCATTTGGCATCATATTGCGCGCCCCGAAATAACATTTCATCATTTATCTGAAACAGACGTTGATGATTATCTGTCTTATTTTGGGCAAGAGGCACTGCATAGCCCTGGAAGTTATTTCCTAGAAGGGCCAGGCATTCATTTATTCGCTGATATATTTGGTGATTATTACGCCATATTAGGTTTGCCAATGATGGCACTTTTGCCCCAGTTAAAACGACATGGCTTGCGTTTGATGCCATCACAGGATGACGCATGATCATCATTGGTTTAACAGGCTCAATCGCCAGTGGTAAATCCACCATTTCAAACGCTATGGCACGATATCATATTCCGGTATTTGACAGTGATAAAGCTGTGCATGACTTGATGGGGGCAAATGGCAAAGCCGTGTCAGCTATTTTATCAGATTTCCCTGATACAGGCACATTAGCCACAGGCATAGATCGCAAAAAATTAGGTAGTCACGTTTTTGGCGATGCCGATGCTTTGAAACAGCTAGAGGCCATTTTACACCCCAAGGTTTCGATGCAACGTGAGGGGTTTTTAAAACAAGCACAATTGCAACGTCGCAAAGCGGTTTTGCTTGATGTGCCATTATTATTTGAAACAGGTACAGATTTGCTTTGTGATGTCACGATAATGGCATGGGCGCCCTTATGGCTGATTAAGGCGCGCGCTATGCGCAGGCCTGGGATGACGCAAGAAAAGCTCACCCATATTCTAGCGCAACAAATGCCACAGCACCAAAAAGCACGCCTTGCAGATGAACGAATTGTGACAGGCCTTGGCCATGGGGTCATGATGCAACAAATATTACGCCTTTTATCGAAATGGCACTTGCGATAAGGCTCGATTTTCACAGCTGATTTGCGTATAGATATTCTATGTCAGAGATTATTCGCGAAATTGTACTTGATACTGAAACCACAGGCTTAAGCCCTGATGAGGGTCACCGTATTATTGAAATTGGTGCCTTGGAATTAATCAACCATATGCCAACAGGCAAACAACTTCATCTTTATATCAAGCCAGAGCGTGAGATTGATGAGGCGGCTGAAAAGGTTCATGGAATTTCAAACAGCTTCTTAGAAGATAAGCCTGTCTTTGCAGATATTGCGCAAGAATTTCTCGATTTTATTCAAGATGATGTGATGGTTATCCATAATGCGTCATTTGATATGGGCTTTATTAATGCTGAATTAAAACGCCTTGGCCATGCCACTCTGCCAGATAGCCGCGCCCTTGATACATTGATGATGGCGCGTCGTAAATTTCCCGGTGCACAAGCCTCTCTTGATGCGTTATGCCGGCGATTTGATATTGATAATACACACCGTGACTTGCACGGCGCACTGATTGATGCTGATTTGCTAGCCGAAGTATATATTGAGTTAATTGGCGGAAGACAGCCGGATTTGGGTCTTGCCTCCGCCACTGCCAATAGCAATCAAGAGGCACATCGCGCAACCGCAAGTGAAGATGGGTTTCAGATCATTGCAGGGCCTATACGCCCTGCCCGTCCTCATGAGGCAAGCGCCGAAGAGCTTGCCTTGCATGAAGCGTTTTTAGAGACACTCAAAGACCCGATTTGGCGCCAATAAATATCCATCCATAGCGGCTTTATTGTTTTGTTGCGTCTTCTGCGGCTTTGCGTTGCATTTCAAGTGAGTGACGATAGACAGCCACAAAATCCACAGGCTGAAGGTTCAATGGCATAAAGCCACCATCACGTGTCATATTGCTGACAATGGCTCTGGCAAATGGGAAAAGAAGGCGCGGCCCTTCAATCATAAGAAGTGGATTGACCTCTTCTGGCGTGGCATCTGGTGCTGAGACAATGCCGGCATAGGTTAAATCAACCAAAAATAATGGCTTTTCGCTTGTATTAGCTTTGGCTGTAATGTGCAAACGAACCTCATATTGATGATCGTTAATTTTGTCACCATTCACTTGAACACCAATTTCAACTTGTGGTGTTTCAGTTTTCTCAAGATGCGCTGAGACAGCATTTGGGTTTTCAAATGATAAATCTTTGACATATTGTGCGTGAACCATCACTTGGCGTGGCTGGCGTGTTTGGTTATCTTTTTCAGCTGCTGTGTTTTCAGCTGTGTTTTCAGTTTGGTTTTTAGCTGTCTTTTTTGGTGATTTGGCCATTTTATTTCCTACTATTTAGCTCTTAAAATTAAGCGACTATTATGGTGAGAGTTTTACGTGAATTAATTTTTTTCTTCAAACTCGCCTTCAATGATATCTTTATCAGATGGCATTGAGGGGCGATGTGATTTATGTGCCTTTGATCTATATGCCTGTGATGTATCATCATCCTGTTTGTCGGTAAAAGGTGAAAATCCCCCTGCTTGAAAGTCGCCTTTTTGGAAACGACTGGCATTTGCCATCATACTTGAGCGAAACCGTGTGGCAATCAGCGCGCCAATAATATCACGGATTCCAGGAATAAAACATAAAAGCCCAAGCCCATCGGTGACATAGCCAGGGATAAGCATCAATATTGCGCCAAAAAGTAATGAGACCGAACTTGCAATGGCAGAGCTATTAACCTGTCCCTTTGCCATATCATTACGAAATTGTGCCATAACAATGGCTGATTGAGAGCGCAAAAGATGGATGCCAATTGCTGCTGTGACAAAAATCCCCACAAATGCAAGTAACCCGCCAATGGCATCAACAACATGAGCCATGGCTTCAAATTCGACCCAGCCATAGATAATAAATGCGATTATGCCGTAAAGTGCCATTTTTATAGCTCCTTTGCTTGCCCTAGAGGCTGTTTATCCCTATCTGTATAGATAAGCATGAATTTATCATGCGCTAGGGGTAATTGACACAAATAGCGTCATGATAAACAGATTATAGGTTTATACCTTCACTTTAACATATGGGGATTGCCGTGCCCTTTGTCGACATATTGATTTTCGCCATTATCGCTATTTTTCTAGGATTGCGTTTGCGCAACATTTTAGGAAGCCGTGATGGTTATGAACAAAGCCCAGAGGAAATGGGTCAAAGACAGGCGATGCCACAGACGCCTGACAATGATGATGTGTCTGATGAGGGCATGAAAAAAGTTGTTCCCATTCGCCCTGCCGCCCTATCAGGCTCGGGTATCTCAGCTATTAAAAAGGCTGACCCTTCGTTTCAAGAAGATCAATTTATGCAAGGTGCTGCCTCAGCCTTTGCTATGGTGCTAACCGCTTTTGCAGAAGGTGATTTAAGCCAATTGCGCCGCCTGCTTGGCTATGATCTTTTCAATGAATTTTCAGATGCCATCAGAGAGCGCAACGCGGAGAATGAAAGCCTATCTCTTGTGATTGATGAGATTGAAGATGTGCAAATTCTTGATGGTGAAATGGCAGATGGTATTGCGTCTGTGACAGTGCGCTTTGTCAGCAAGCAAACACGCCGCCTATTTGATGGTGATGGAAATGAAATCGTGGATGATGCGTCTTTGAATGAAGCTGTTATTGATGTTTGGACATTTGAGCGTGATACGCAAATTGCTGATCCAAATTGGAAGCTTGTGGAAACATCATCTGAAGGCGCGGAGGATGCTTAAGTGTGCCCAAACAGCACAAATGATGATCTAAATCTTTGGGCAGAGGTGACAAAAAGCATCACACCTGCCAAAAGAGATGATGTGCTGTTCCCACAAAAGAAGGCGGCAAAACCCTCATTGGGGAAACCGTCTAAAAAAGCGACAATATCAGCTGGGACAAAAACAAATTCACCCGCCCAAAAATTATCTGTAAAATCAGAGGTGAAACCAGCTGATTTACGCTCATCTGTTCCTGTTATGCGTGCGGGCATTGATAATGCCTCTGCGAAACGCTTGACCAAAGGGCATTTTGACATTGATGAGACGATTGACCTGCATGGCAAAACAGAAGCCGTTGCGCATAAAGCGTTGTTGCAATTTGTCCAACAAGCCCGCCATAGAGGCGCGCGGACCTTATTGATTATCACAGGCAAAGGTGCGGCAGGCCAAGGGGTGCTTCGGCGCAAAGTGCCTGATTGGCTTCAAGAATATCCGCTGAAATCACACATTTTAGCGATATCACAAGCAAGCCCCAAAGATGGCGGCGGCGGCGCTCTTTATATTCGATTACGCCGAAGCCGTGATAAATCATGAGGCGCAAAAGATGACCCCTTTCGGAGCCCTTATGCGTCATTGGCGTGATGAAAAACAAAAAACATTACAACAGCAAGCCGAATTTCTTGATGTATCAGCGGCCTATCTTTCAGCCCTTGAACATGGCAAAAGAGGTCGTCCTTCCTTTGCCATGGTTGATCAGATTTGTGTTTTTTTAGATCTGATTTGGGATGAGGCTGAGGGCTTGAAACAAGCGGCCATGCTCTCGCACCCAAAACCTGTGATTGATGCTAGCACTCTATCACCTGAGGCAGTGCGTCTTGCAAATATGCTTGCGGCGAATATTGACCGCTTGTCTGAAGAAGATTGTCACAGTCTTTGTGATGAGGTGGCAAAGCGCCTGTAAAAGACACCATATCGTTATTTTATGCTCTCACGAACTCTTCTACTAACTCTGGCAAAATGGCGCAAAAGCTGTTACATCAAGAGGGCATAAATTAAAAGACCTCTTTATTGAGGTTGTGCGCGTGATGAATTAAGCAAATCACAAGGTGGATAAGAAAATGAGACAGGCACAGATTACACGCAAAACCAATGAAACAGAGATTTCGGTTTCGTTAAATCTTGATGGCACTGGCCAAGCAGATATTGCGACAGGCATTGGCTTTTTAGATCATATGCTTGAACAATTAGCCCGCCATTCCTTGATGGATATCACATTGAAAGCCACAGGTGATTTGCATATTGATGCGCACCACACAACAGAAGATACCGGATGGGCGATTGGCTCATGTCTAAAAGAGGCATTGGGTGAGCGCAAAGGCATCAGCCGTTATGCGCATGCTTATTTGCCAATGGATGAATGTTTGAGCCGCGTTGCTGTTGATGTGTCTGGGCGTCCTTTTTTGGTCTGGCGCGCTGAATTGCCATCACCAACATTAGGCACGATGGAAACCGAATTATTCCGCGAATGGTTCCAAGCCTTTGCAATGGGCGCTGGCATTACCTTGCATGTTGAAAATCTTTATGGGGTAAATACGCACCATATTATCGAAAGCATTTATAAAGGTCTTGCAAGAGCCCTTCGTGATGCGGTTGCGATTGATGAAAAGCAAGGTGACAGAATACCGTCTACCAAAGGGACTCTTGGCGGCAGCCTATAAAGATTAAAGGAGCGGTATCTCTTGCGGAAAATCGCTGTCATAGATTATGGATCTGGCAATCTGCATTCTGTTGTGAATGCGGTTCGCCAGGCTGTGCGCACAAATGGCACAGATGATGAGGTCATGCTTGTACAAACAGGTGACGAGCTTAGCCAAGCTGATGCTATCATCCTGCCAGGTGTGGGTCATTTTGCCGATTGTCGCCAGAATTTAGCAAAAGCTGAAGGTCTTGAAGATGCTTTGCAGGAGATGATCCATCATAAAGCCCGCCCATTTTTGGGTATTTGTGTTGGTATGCAAATGCTTGCTGATACAGGTCATGAGGGCAAAGCTATCTCTGGTCTTTCTTGGATATCAGGCGATGTCCATAAATTAGCGCCCTCTGATAGCGGTTTGAAAATTCCGCATATGGGCTGGAATAGATTGCATATAAAGCACCATCATGCCGCGACCTCATTAATGTCGCAGGCACCACAAGTCTATTATGTGCATAGCTATCATTTCATCGCTACCCATCAAGAGGATGTTATCGCCTCATCAGATTATGGTGGTGAGGTTACAGCTATTATTGCCAAAGATGTCATGATCGGAACGCAATTCCACCCTGAGAAAAGCCAAGCAGAAGGCCAAGCTTTTTTGCGCGGCTTTTTGCAATGGCGACCATAAAGGTCATAGGTTAAGAGGGGTAGAGCATAATGGGAACTGAATTTTCAACCATGAACAGGGCGCGTGTGACATTGGAGAATGCCGATGTCCTTACCGCAAATGACTTGTCTGAATTATGTGATGCCACTGAAGAAGCCATTAAAAGTGGTGGTGGCTTTGGTTGGCTGACTGCCCCGCCTCGTAATATCCTCGAAGATTATTGGCGCGGTGTTTTGTTAATTCCTGAACGCTCGCTGATTGTTGGCAAGGTTGATATGGTGATCGCTGGTTCATGCCAAATTGTACGCCCGCCAAAGGCCAATGAGGCACAGGCTTTTGCGTGTCAGCTAACGACGTTTTTCTTAGCGCCATGGGCCCGTGGTTATGGCTTGGCACAAAAGCTTGTTGACGAAGCAGAAGATTTTGCCAAAAGCCAAGGTTTTTCTGTAATTAATCTTGATGTGCGCGCCACACAAGAACGTGCTATTCAATCATTCGAGGCGTGCGGCTTCAAAAGATTTGGCACAAATCCTACCTATGCGCTTGTGGATGGCGACTATGTCACAGGCTATTATTATTCAAAAGAAATTCGCTAATAAAAGGCGATCTGATAATGAGTGAAATAAATGTCACAGTTTGAAATTTATCCTGCGATTGATTTAAAAGAAGGCCAAGGCGTGCGCTTGTTGCATGGTGATTTTAACAAGATGACGGTCTATGCCCCAGACCCTGCGGCCAAAGCACAAGAGTTTCTTGATTTGGGCGCTAATTGGGTTCATGTGGTGGATTTAGATGGCGCGCTTGCTGGTAATGGTGTGAATAATGCTGCGGTGAAAGCCATTTTGGCTACAGGCGCAAAAATTCAGCTTGGCGGCGGCATAAGAACGATGACACATATTGAAACATGGCTCGATGCAGGTGTCGAACGCGTTATTCTAGGTACAGCCGCACTGCGTGACCCACAGCTTGTCATTGACGGCGCACGTCACTTCCCTGGAAAAATTGCTGTGGGGGCTGATGCTACGGGCGGTATGATTGCCGCTGAAGGGTGGCTTGATGTGTCTGATGTGAAAGCAACAGATTTGGTGCGCCGTTTTGAAGATTGCGGTGTGGCGGCTGTTATTTTTACCGATATCGGAAGAGATGGCGCTTTGAGCGGTGTGAACGCACAAGCAACAGCAGAAATTGCACGCGCTGTATCTATTCCTGTTATTGCCTCTGGCGGTGTAGCAGATGAAACAGATATTAGCGCTTGTCTGGCAGAACGTGATAGCGGTATTGCTGGTGTGATAACAGGGCGCGCTATTTATGATGGTCGCCTTGATTTGGCAAAAGCGATCGCAATGGCAAAAGAAGGCTAAAGCTATGCTAAGCGCAAGAGTCATCCCTTGTTTAGATGTTCATGATGGCCGTGTGGTCAAAGGCGTTAATTTTGTCAATTTGATTGATGCAGGTGACCCTGTTGAACAAGCCAAAATTTATGATGCGGCAGGGGCAGATGAGTTA
Organism: Alphaproteobacteria bacterium; assembly: GCA_011525265.1. Classification (GTDB taxonomy): domain Bacteria; phylum Pseudomonadota; class Alphaproteobacteria; order Puniceispirillales; family Puniceispirillaceae; genus UBA685. Next base: position 17,404 of record WTHV01000098.1, read on the forward strand.
TGCCTTCTTGATATTTCTGCTTCTCATGAAGGGCGCGAGAGCATTTATGATGTGATTGCCAAAGTGGCAGATCATTGTTTTATGCCCCTTACTGTTGGCGGCGGCGTAAGAGAAGTTGCTGATTATCGGCGTATGCTATTATCTGGTGCTGATAAGGTATCGGTAAATTCCTCAGCTGTGGCTGACCCTGACTTATTAAGCCGTGCAGCAGACAGGTTTGGCACGCAATGTGTGGTATTAGGCATTGATGCCAAATTAAATGATGATGGTATGTTTGAAGTCTTTACCCATGGCGGTCGCAAAGGCACAGGCATTGATGCTGTGGAATGGGCGATGCGCGGCGCAGAACTTGGCGCGGGTGAAATATTGCTAACATCTATGGGCGGTGATGGTACCAAAGATGGCTTTGATATCCCGTTAACACGCGCTGTTTCTGATGCGGTCTCAATCCCTGTCATTGCCTCTGGCGGTGCAGGCAAGGCAGAAGATTTTGCCAAAGCTGTCACACAAGGTCATGCCTCAGCTGTTTTAGCGGCATCTGTGTTTCATTTTGGACAAATGACAATTGATGAGGCAAAATATGCTATGGAACAAGCAGGCGTACCTGTGCGGCGCTTGACATAAAGGCAGCTAGAGGAATTTTTTGTAATGTCACAGCAAGATGAGAAAATCACAGCTGAAATTCTTGATAGGCTGTTTGCTGATATTGCTGTCAAAGCACAAGCAAGCCCTGAGACAAGCTATACAGCAAGCCTGCTTGCCAAAGCCCCTGATCTGCCATTACGCAAATTATCTGAAGAAGTCACAGAGGCTGTCATAGAAGCTATGCGTGGCGACAAACAAGCCTTAGCGCGTGAATCAGCTGATATTTTATATCATTTGCTTGTTGTATGGCAGGCCGCTGGTGTAACAGCTGATGAGGTGTGGCAGATTCTAGCAGAACGCCAAGGGGTGTCTGGCCTTGTCGAAAAAGCCAACAGACAAAAAGGATGACGTGACGATGAGCTATGATCACGATAATATTTTTGCGAAAATTTTGCGTGAGGAAATTCCGTGCAATAAGCATGATGAATGTGACCATACGCTGGCTTTTTTTGATATTACACCACAAGCCCAAACACATATTCTTGTGATTCCAAAAGGCGCCTATGTGGATATGGCTGATTTTTCTGCCAATGCCTCTGCCGAAGAACAAGTGGCCTTTATAAAAGCGATTGGCCGTGCGGCTCGCCTTGCTGGTCTTGATGAGGGCGGCTATCGCATCATTTCAAATACAGGGCGAGATTCGCATCAAGAAGTGCCGCATTTGCATATGCATATTCTTGGTGGTGAGCCAATTGGGCCATTACGCGCGCGATAAATCGCCGCTTATGCTTGCATAAAAAGCTTAATCATAGCCACAAAAGGGCAGTTAGAGACTAGATCAAAAGGATCAGTTCAATGCATGCCCATATTCAAACGGTTGCTTTCCGCGGTCTTGATACTGTGCCTGTATCAGTGCAGGCGCATTTATCAAATGGCTTACCAGCTATGATGATCGTAGGTCTAGCTGATAAAGCTGTGGCAGAATCAAAAGAACGTATCAGAGCCGCCTTATCTTCTATGGGGCTGACATTACCTGCCAAACGTATTGCGATTAATCTTGCGCCCGCAGATGTCACCAAAGAAGGCGCGCATTTCGATCTGCCAATCGCCATCAGCGTGCTTGTGGCTATGGGCATTATTGCCCAAGAGGATATTGATAATACCATTATTATTGGTGAATTATCGCTTGATGGCATGATTAGCGGTGTCGCAGGCACATTATCTGCCGCGCTCCATGCCGCCGCATCAAAAGCAACGTTAATTTGTCCGCACGCAAATGGTGGTGAGGCGAAATGGGCAGCCATGACAGATATTATTGCAAGCCCGTCTTTAATCGGATTACTAAATCACCTCAAAGGAACCAATCTTCTGCCACCACCGCAAGATGCCCGTATGGTAAGCGCGCATGATTATCCTGATATGGCAGATGTTAAAGGACAGGAAACTGCCAAACGTGTCTTGGAAATAGCCGCCGCTGGTCGTCATCATTTATTGATGATTGGCCCGCCAGGGGCTGGCAAATCTATGTTGGCAAGTCGCTTAGCAGGTCTATTGCCACCGTTGCAGCCATCTGAAGCGCTCGAAGTCTCGATGATACAATCGCTTGGCGGGATATTATCGCCGCATAAGGATGATGGTGCGGTCATACAACGCCATCGCCCTTATCGTGACCCGCATCATTCAGCCTCTATGGCAGCTTTGGTAGGTGGCGGTGCCAAGGCAAAGCCGGGTGAGATATCATTAGCCCATCATGGGGTGCTGTTTCTTGATGAATTACCCGAATTTCAGCCATCTGTCTTAGATGCGTTGCGACAACCGCTAGAGACAGGGGAGGTGATTATTGCACGAGCAAATCATCACATAAGATACCCCGCTAATTTTCAGCTTGTGGCTGCTATGAACCCTTGTCGTTGTGGCTATTTGGCAGATGCCTCACAGGCTTGTAGCCGCGCGCCGCAATGTGGCAAAAACTATGTTGCCAAATTATCAGGCCCATTATTAGACCGCTTTGATTTAATTATTGATGTTGCAGCATTACCGCCTCTTCATCTTCTTGATGATACGCCGCAAACGACCTCCAAAGATATCGCGGCACGTATTTTGAGAGCACATCAGTTTCATCATGAACAAAAAGCAAAAAATAATGAGACGCAAGCATCTGATTTTGCGCCAGATGTGCGCGCATTTTTAGAACAAGCGATTGAAGCGTTAGAGATAACAGGGCGCGGCTATGAAAAGCTTGTCAAAGTAGCGCGCACAATAGCTGATCTTGAAATGAGTGAGCAGATACAAAAACACCATCTACAAGAGGCGATGGCCTATCGAAAAATACGTCTGCTTGTGTGATTATGCTGTTTGGCTTTTCTGGCTGTAGGCTTCGATGGCATCCCATGTTTTGGCGGCAAGGCTTACCCCTGTAAAGCGTTCAAACTCTCTTATACCTGTGGGGGATGTGACATTAATTTCTGTCAAATAATCGCCAATCACATCAATGCCAACAAATAACAGGCCACGTTCTTTTAATCGTGGGCCGATAATGTCACAAATTTCTTGGTCACGTGCACTTAACTCAGTCGCCATCGCCTGTCCGCCCACATGCATATTCGAGCGTGCCTCATCGGCAGATGGTACCCGGTTAATTGCACCAACAGCCTTGCCATCAATTAAAATAATGCGCTTATCGCCTTTGGTTACTTCAGGCAAATAGGCTTGAACCATCACAGGCTCTCTGCTTGCGGCAAAGAACATTTCTAGTAAGGCATTGAAATTCTTATCACCCTCTTTTAGCAAAAAGACGCCAGCGCCCCCATTGCCATAAAGCGGCTTAATGATGATATCTTTATGCTTTACCCGAAATGCGGCAATGGCTGTCTCATCACGGCTGACCATTGTGGGCGGCATCAACTCTGGATAATCAAGTACCATGATTTTTTCAGGTGCATTTCGCACCTCAGCAGGGTTGTTCACAACCATTGTGCTTTGTGGCAAATGTTCAAGCAAATGTGTGGCTGTGATATAGGCCATATCAAAAGGCGGGTCTTGGCGCATTAAAATGACATCCATATCTGCCAATGGGCGATAAGTGGCATCGCCCTCATCCACATGATTGCCCACCTCATCACGCACAGTGATAGGGCGCAACTGGCCATAAACAGCCCCCTCATCAAGGGTCAGGCTTTCTGGCAGATAATAATAAACATCATGACCGCGCGCTTGTGCTTCAAGGGCAAAGGCAAAGCTTGTATCACCGGTGATATCAATCGCCGTGATCGGATCCATTTGGAGAGCCACTTTTAAACGCATCAGACCATCACCTTATGATTATATCGCCCCATTAATCGCGTCTGTCAGATGATAGGATGATATAATCAATGACTTTCTTTGCGAAAGGTAATTCTTGGGCAAGCGCAACGACACGGGCGCGCTCTTCTTGTGTTTCGGCGACACCAGACAGATACACAACACCATCAACCACATCGATAGAATAATTTAAAGATGAGACATCACCATCACCGATAATCTTTAACCGCAATTGCGCAGCAGCAGCAAAATCTTTAGCTTTGTTTTTAATTGATGTGTTTGATGAGACATTCAACTCATTGACCACTTCGCGCACACCTTTAATTTCCCAAGCAAGGCGCGTGGCGTTGATTTTCTTATCCTGTGTTTCAACATTGCCTGTCAAAAGCACGGCACCTTCATTAACAGAGATTGAAACAGCCTGAACCAAATCAACATCATTACGCAAATATTTATCAGATAGCTTTGTGCGAATAACGCCATCTGAAACAGAGGTTGAAAAGCCTTTTTCAGTCGATGAAGCCGCAACAGCCGCTGTTCCAACACCAACAAGCGCGGGCGCACAAGCGCTTAACGCTAGAGATAAAGAAAGCATAAGCGCTGTAATAAGGGTTGAAAATCGTGCCATGATAAGGGCTCCTTTAATCGATAGCCTTTAGATAGAAACAGGGTAGGAAATTTATACCCTATTTTACAGATTCACGACAAGCCACATCTTAAGGCTCCCTAATAATGAGATAGGATCATAAGGGGATATGGTTGGCAAATCGGACTATGCGCCAAGGCGAATGGACAATGATTATATCAAATTGGCATGAATAGGCCCCATCAGGTGATAATCGATGATAGCTTGCCAATGCCGCATCTTGGAGGCGTTGAATTTGTTTGTGAGATACAGGCGCGTCAGCGTCGACCCATTTTTTAGATATTTGACCTCAATAAAGCATAAATGCGCACCACGTTTCATTATAAGGTCAATTTCCCCAAACGCTGTGCGATGGCGCCAATGAAGCAAGCGATAGCCATAAAAAAAATAGCGCAGGCATATTAGTAATTCTGCAAGTTTCCCGGCGCGTTCTGCCTTTTGATAAGCGCGGTGTTTCACTGATCGATCAGCGCGCTTAACCATAGGCCTTAGGGTGACTTATTAACAGATAGTGCCATTTGATACACCATCTTGCGCGGTTTTCCTGTTAATGCGGCCACTTCAGCGACAGCATCTTTTAACGATAGCTCGGCAAGGCGTTGTGATAATAATTGGGCAATATCATCATCTGTATAATCATTTTTCTTGAGCGGCGGGCCGACAACAAGGACAAATTCACCTTTTGGACGCGGCTTATCTTCAAGGAAGGTTATGAGTTCACTAACAGGGAGTCTGATGACTTCCTCATGTAGTTTTGTGATCTCTCTGATAAGCGCCACATCACGATCGCCCCAAATATTATGTATCAAAGCCAAATTGGCATTCAGGTGAGAGGGGCTGATAAAAAATACTGAGGTCACAGTGATATGACGGCATTCCTCAAGCAAGGCTGTGGCAGCTTTTTGTTTATCTGGCATAAAGCCATGAAATAAAAACCGGTCTGTTGGCAGGCCTGATAAAATCAAAGCCAAAATAGGCGCACAGGCACCAGCTGTTGCTGTGATGGGAAAGCCAGCCTCTTGGACATCTTTGACCAATTTATAGCCGGGGTCTGAGATAAGTGGCGTGCCGGCATCGCTGACAAGACCGACTTTAAGGCCTTTTTCTAATGCTTTCAGAATACGGGGCCGCATCGCTTGGCCATTATGGTCATGATAGGAAATTAATTGGGCATTTGTCTTAATACCAAGAAGCATCAATAATTTTTGGGTATGGCGCGTATCTTCACAAGCAAGCAAATCAGCCTGTTCAATCGCGGTAATAGATCGCGGTGCCATATCATTCAGATTGCCAATGGGCGTGGTTATAAGGGTAAGCATTGAGATGGTTTCACCTTTTGCGGTATTGGCTCATATCTGCTCATACCATAGCTGTGCCCTCTTCTCCTAGTCCTCAAACATAAGAATGATAAGGGTGCCTGCGCTAAATCAAAGGTTAACACATTGTATTCTTGACCCTATAGTGGGGGTATGATTACACGAACTGTCCCTCTTTTGAAAAATGCCCCTGCCCTCATCTTGGGTTTGCTTATTCTGGCAAGCTGTACCAATCAGGTGCAAGAGCCGGTACCGGTGGTCACGAAGACCCCAGAAAAACCTATTGAGGAGCCCGTTGAAGAGCTAGCAAAAAAATCGGACACAAAAACGGATCTTTCAGAAACAGAGCTTCTCACAAATGAGATTGATGATGCGCTTGATGCTTATGATAAGGCGCAAGCTGATTTGCGCGATGGTACACAAGGCACAGATGAAATTGGGTCTATTATTTGGGATATTGAACAATCTGATAATCAAACAGTCAAAGCTGATAATGAAACAGAAATTGTAACATTTGGGTCCCTCATCCCAGAAGGCAGAGACCCGTCATTAGAAGAAGAGGCCCTTGATGCGGCCTTTGCGATGTTACGTGCGCCCAAAGATGAGGTGCTTATCACGCGCGAGGCGCCTTTTATCTATCCTAACAAACAAAGCGGCAAAAAACGTATTGGCGTGTTTGTGCCGCGCTCTGGGGCACGTGAAATTTATGGATCGCAAGTCATCGAAGGGATCGAAATGGCGCTTTTCCAGATAAATGATGATAGGGCAGAATTATTATATTTTGATACATCAGACGAGGCACTTGCGCCGGCGCTTGTGCAAGAGGCGGTTGAAGCTGAAATTGATATCGCAATTGGCCCGTTATTCAGCACCACAGCAACGCGCGCCTATCCCTATTTTGCGGATGCCGCTATTCCCGTATTGTCTTTATCAAATAATGCGACCATTGCACGGTCTGGCTTGTGGGTGCTAGGGCTGTTACCAGAACAGCAAATGGATGCGTTAATCGCAGAATCTGTCTTAAAAGGACATGATAAAATTGCGATCCTGTCTGATCAATCTGACTATGGGGGGGCTATTACGCGTCATGTCATAAGCCGTCTTGGTGCCTTTGGCATTGAGGCCGCCTCTGTGATGGTTGTGGATGGCACTGTTGGCGCTGATGATGGCGGTCTTATCGCTAGCCTGAAAGATTTCACCCACTATAAGCCGCTAGAAGATGATGAGCTAGTCCAAGATATTCCAGCACCTTATGATAGTGTGATTTTGGCAGGTGGGGCTGATTTTGTCTTAAAGGTCGCACCCTTATTATCTTATTATGATTTAGGCCCTGACAGGGTTGCTTATCTTGGCACAGACCTATGGGCGAGTGCCGGCCTATTGGGCGAGCCATCTTTGCAAGGGGCGTATATTGCAACCATTGACCCCTCATTGCGCAAGGCGTTTGGTGCGCGTCATAGCGTGCTTTATAATCAGGGCACAGATACGGGTTTTGAGGCCTCTTTTTTAAGCCAGCTTGGCTTTGATGCGATGGCCATTGCCGCTAGTGCGGCGCAGGCTGTTAGCGAAGAGGGGAATGATGTGCAATCAGATACACAGCCATTGAGCCTGCAATCCCCTATTATAAGCCGTCTTGTATCAGAGGCCGGATTTAAAGGTTATACAGGGTCATTTCGTTTGCTTGCCGATGGTCGCAATAACCGTAGCTATGGCCTCTACCAAGTAACAGATGGCACTCTTGTGCCAGCTGCTATGACGCCAAAAGCGTTTTAAGGATATAATTTAACCGCAAGCGCCCTTCAAAAGAGGCACGCAAATGTGTCTCATCACAGATTAACCACCCTGCCTCTATAAAGCTGGCAATATCACCTTGTGCAAAGGGCCATTTGCTCTCCCCTGTCAGGCGCGTAAGGCGTGAGAGAGGGACACCTTCAGCTGCACGCAATCCCATCATGAAAATCTCTTCTATGATGGCATCATCTGTCTCAAGGGTCTGTGTATCAATACCATGACCTTTATCACTTGTTTGAGACAGCCATCCAGAAGGGGATCGTCTTGTGGCTATTTCTTGACGACCCTTTGGCATTGTCATCCGACCAAAAGCGCCAGGACCAATACCAAGCCAATCATCTGTCCGCCAATAGATTAAGTTATGGCGCGATTCCGCCCCTTTTTTGGCATAGTTAGAGATTTCATAGCATGCCATATCATGCTCTGTGATACGGGCCTCTGTCACCTCATAAAGATCAGCCATTTCATCTTCATCCAGATTCAGTCTCTCGCCTTTTTTATGACGTGTATAAAATTGCGTGCCTTGTTCAATCGTCAATTGATAGAGCGATAGGTGATCAAGGCCAAAGGACAGAGCTTGTGATAATTCTGTCTCCCATGCTTTGGCTGTCTGCCCAATGCGCCCATAAATCAGGTCAACAGACAGCCTATCAAACAGAAGACGTGCTTTTTCAAGGGACCTAATCGCATCTTGTGCTGAATGGCCTCTACCTAAAAAGGCAAGCGCTTCATCATTAAGGGCTTGTACCCCTAATGAGATACGATTCACACCTGCATCACGAAAGCCCTGTAATTTTGCTGTTTCAACAGATGTGGGGTTTGCCTCTGCTGTGATTTCAATGTTGGGCGTAAAGCCAAATAGCATCTCGGCTTGTTCAATCAGGCTGGCAAGTAAATCGACAGGCATTAAAGAGGGTGTGCCGCCGCCAATAAAAATCGAAGTTAATGGGCGCTTGCCATAGGCAGATGCCTCACAAAGCTCTGCCATATGTGCTAATTCTGATGAGAGCGCTTTCTGCCAGGCACCCTCATCAATATCACTCACAACATGAGAGTTAAAGTCACAATAAGGGCATTTTGATAAGCAAAAGGGCCAGTGAATATAAAGGCCTAAATCAGGGCTATTGTGAGTCATCAGGTCTGATTAGTGAGATGGTCAACAAGTTGTGAGAAGGCGACGGCACGATGGCTCATCGCGTGTTTTTTCTCTGGTGCCATTTCACCAAAGGTGATGGTATGGCCTGTTGGCACAAAAATAGGGTCATAGCCAAAGCCTTTATCACCGCGTGCAGGCCATGCAATGGTGCCGCCAACACGTCCTTCAAATGACACAATGTGACCATCTGGCCATGCGAGGCTTAACGCACAGACAAATTCTGCTGATCTGTCATTTGTGCCTGATAATAACAGCGCATCTGCTACACGCTTCATGGCATAATTAAAATCTTTTGTCTCACCTGCCCAGCGCGCGGAATAAATACCGGGTGCGCCGCCAAGTGCTGTGACTGATAGGCCTGAATCATCTGCCAAAGCAGGAAGATTTGCCGCCTGACTTGCGGCAAGTGCCTTTAATTCAGCATTCGCAATATAGCTTGTACCTGTTTCTTCTGGCTCTGGCAGGTTCAGCGCGCCTGCTGAGATGACGTCAAGGCCAAATGGGTCAAGTAAGTCGCCAATCTCTTTGACCTTTCCTTGATTGTGGCTTGCGATGATAAGTTTTTGGTTCTTCAAATCGTAAGACATCTATTTGGCCTTTTTGCGTGATGATTTAATTTCGGGCTTTGTTAAAAGCATCTAGCTGAATTTGGAACAGGCTCTTACATCCTGCTTCTGCCAAATCCATCAGCGCATTTAGCTCATCACGGCTAAAAGGTGTTTTCTCGGCAGTGCCTTGAATTTCGACCATTCCGCCAGAGGCTGTTAAGATGAAGTTTGCGTCTGTTTCTGCCGCGCTATCTTCATCATAATCCAAATCCAAAACAGGAACGCCCTCATAAATGCCGCATGAAATCGCAGCAACCTGATCAGAAAGCGGGCTTGTGGTGATAAGCCCTTTTTGCATCAAATCTTCAACTGCTAATGCCATGGCAACCCAAGCACCTGTGATTGAGGCTGTGCGTGTGCCGCCATCTGCCTGAATCACATCACAGTCGATTTTAATTTGTCGCTCCCCAAGGGTGCCTAAATCAACAACGGCGCGCAAGGCACGGCCAATCAAGCGCTGGATTTCTAACGTGCGCCCCGATTGTTTGCCTCTAGCAGCCTCTCTGTCCATTCGTGAATGGGTTGAGCGCGGCAACATACCATATTCTGCTGTCACCCACCCTTGGTTTGTGCCACGTAAAAATGAGGGCACTCTCTCATCAACCGAAGCGGTGACAAGCACATGCGTATCGCCTGCTTTGACAAGGCAAGAGCCTTCAGCGTGTTTGGTAAAATGCGGAATGATTTCGAAGTTGCGCAACGCATCATAAGCGCGCTTTGAAGGTCTTTGAATGCTTGTCATAATGTATCACTAAACGTTGAATGAAACGGTTACCTGTAAATGAGGTATCTTCCACTGGTAATCCATAGGCGCGCGCTAGTCTATAGGAAAAACCCCTGAAGAAAGGCGGTAAATTCATGCCACTGGCTTTTTATGTGCCAAATGCCTATCCGCCAATCTGCGAATTTTTGTGATAAATCAGAAATGACAGCTTGTCCTTGGGGGGTAAATAGTAAGGCAAAGCTTGCGATAATAATAAGAGATAAAATAAGGACAGTTGCCAAGGATGCCCCATCTTCCTCTGGCTTTATGTTTTGTGAGGGGTGCATAGCATTACTATGTGAAAGCGCTGGCAATTTCAGCGATGTCTCACAGCTAGGGCAGAGAATTTTGTGATCTTGCAAGATATCATATTCTGCCTCAGATAACTGCATACGCACATCACAAGAAGGACAGGAAACAGCATAGCCACTCTCATGATTTTTGGCATTATCGTTAGGTACTTCAAAACGTTCGCGACAATAGCCGCACATGATGTGAAATCCCGCAAGTGCAAGCCCATCTGGCGTATCGCTTAATTTGTGGCAATGAGGGCAATAATAGGACATTAGTCTAACGCCTGAGGCTATTTTGTTGACGCAAAATATCAGCCACAATGAGAGGCGCCTGTTCACGCAAGGCTGTTTCAACAAATGGCGCAATCAATGTTGCGAGCGGGTGAGGATGGGCG
>WTHV01000098.1:28356-40632 GCA_011525265.1 Alphaproteobacteria bacterium
CTCAACCTCATTTTTAACATCTAGCTGTAAGGCCTCAAAAAGCAGCAATTCAATATGATGAAAGATGGGATTATTATGCTTAAAATCTTCCCCATCAGTTGCTTCAGCTTTTTCGTAGTTTTCACTATCATCCATCAATCGTGCCTATTATGTCCTCATGAATGTGAGGTGATCCTATTGTTGAATCGTTAAATTTTGATGAATTGCCGGAATAGTTGTGCCTTTTTGCAAAAAAACAGAGGCCATACCCTTGGATTTTTTAAAATCACTCCCATATGCCTGTCATCACTTGAGACAAACATCTTTTTTCATAAAGGGGCGATAGGGTGAGTGAGCAAAATAAAGACCAAGAGAAGCCAGAAGACGTCATGTCAGAAGAGAATGCGACATCTGAAGATGTTACGTTAGATGATGTGCTTGATGAAGAAGAGGCTTTGAGCCCTTTTGAGGCGATGGAGCAAGAGCGTGATTCTTTCAAAGATCAGCTTTACCGTGCCGCCGCTGAGATGGAAAACACCAAAAGACGTGCGCAACGTGATGTCGAGCAAGCCAATAAATATGGTGCTTTGGGCTTTATACGTGATTTGACAACACCGCTAGATAATATGCAGCGTGCGCTTGAAAGCGCGCCGACTGAGAGAGATGACTTAGATGAGACTTATAAGAATATCTTGATTGGGCTTGAGATGACGGTTCAAGAAGTCACTAAGATTATGGAAAAACATGGTGTCAAAGTGATTTCACCGATAGGTGAAAAGTTTGATTACAACTTGCACCAAGCGATGTTTGAAGTGCCAACAGATGAGGCAGAGCCAGGGACGATTATGGCTGTGGCACAAGATGGGTATGTCTTGCATGACAGGCTGATACGACCAGCCATGGTGGGCGTCGCAAAAGCGGCAACAACTGATGAGAATAAATCATAAAACCTTTGTTTCATAAGGGTTTTTAACTGAAATCATTCCCCTACCTCTTGCATGATAAAAAACAGTACTTATATGCGGGATAGGGACAAAACTAACGATTAGTAAACATCACCAAGGGGTGATGAGTATGACCTTAAGAGTAAAGCATGGCGAGACAATAACAAAAAACGGTCGCGCTGTATTTTAAGGGATTTGAGAAAGGAAGATTATTATGGGACGTGTTATTGGCATTGATTTGGGCACAACAAATTCATGTGTGGCTGTCATGGATGGCAGTGAAGCCCGTGTGATTGAAAACACTGAAGGTGGACGCACAACACCGTCAATGGTGGCATTTGCAGATGAAGAGCGTCTAGTCGGTCAGGCCGCTAAGCGCCAAGCTGTAACAAATCCTGAAAATACAATTTTTGCTGTAAAGCGCCTCATTGGCCGCAGAGCAGACGATAAAGCAACAAATGCATTTTCTGATCTTGTACCTTATGCTGTGAAAGCGGCAAAAAATGGTGATGCGTGGATTTCTGCTGCTGGTGAAGATTACTCACCAAGTCAGATTTCAAGCTTTATCTTGCGCAAGCTAAAAGAAGATGCTGAAGCCTATTTGGGTGAGAGCGTTGATAAGGCGGTTATCACCGTGCCAGCTTATTTCAATGATGCGCAACGCCAAGCGACCAAAGATGCTGGCAAGATTGCCGGTCTTGAAGTGCTTCGTATTATCAACGAGCCAACAGCCGCGGCATTGGCCTATGGCCTAGAGCGTAATGAATCTGGCTTGATTGTGGTCTATGACCTTGGCGGTGGTACGTTTGATGTTTCTGTATTGGAAGTGGGCGACGGCGTATTTGAAGTCAAATCAACCAATGGTGATACCTTCCTTGGTGGTGAAGATTTTGACCAAGCCATCATTGATTTCCTAGCTGATGAATTTAAGTCAGAAAATCAAATTGATTTGCGTGGTGACAAGCTTGCCCTTCAGCGTCTAAAAGAAGCTGCTGAAAAAGCAAAGATTGAGCTATCCTCTGCGATGCAAACAGATGTGAATCTGCCCTTTATCACAGCAGATGCCACAGGCCCTAAACATTTGAATGTCAAAATGACCAGAGCAAAGCTAGAGCAGCTTGTCTCAAAATTGGTCGAGCGTTCACTAGAGCCATGTAAGAAAGCGTTGAAAGATGCTGGCATCTCTGCCTCTGAAATTGATGAGGTGATTATGGTTGGCGGCATGACAAGAATGCCAAAGATTATTGAGACAGTGCAAAATTTCTTTGGCAAAGAGCCTCATCGCGGTGTGAACCCTGATGAAGTTGTGGCCTCTGGTGCAGCGATTCAGGCAGGTGTGCTAACAGGTGATGTGAAAGATGTGCTTCTTCTTGATGTGACACCTTTATCACTTGGCATTGAGACGCTTGGCGGCGTGTTTACACGATTGATTGACCGTAACACAACAATCCCAACAAAGAAGAGCCAGACATTCTCAACAGCAGATGATAATCAGCCAGCTGTGACAATTTCTGTCTTCCAAGGTGAGCGTGAAATGGCTCAAGATAATAAACTGCTTGGTCAGTTTAATCTTGAAGGCATTGCCCCTGCCCCGCGCGGTGTACCACAAATTGAAGTGACATTTGATATTGATGCGAATGGTATTGTGAAGGTCAGCGCCAAAGATAAGGCAACAGGTAAAGAGCAAGCCATCTCAATCAAAGCTAATGGCGGCCTTGAGGATGATGATATCGAGCAAATGGTTAAAGATGCCGAAGCAAATGCTGAGGAAGATAAAAAGCGCCGTGAGCAGGTTGAAATCCGCAACCAAGGTGAAGCGATTGTCCATGGTGCTGAAAAAGCTATCTCTGATCTAGGTGAACAAGCAGATGAGGCACTAAAAGCAGATGTGGAATCAGCCGTGGCCGAATTGAAAACAGCCCTAGAAGGTGACGATACAGATGATATCAAAGCTAAGACAGAGGCTGTTTCAGCGGCAATGATGAAGATGGGCGAAGCGGCCTATCAGGCATCAGGCGCAGCAGAAGGTGCCGGCCCAGATGGTATGGGTCCACAAGGCGCAAATGCTGCAGATGATGGCGTCGTTGATGCTGAGTTTGAAGAAGTTGATGGTGATAAGTCAAAAGAAGCTTAAGATATAGGCCTCTTTGACCACCCTTTATAGCTAAAAGAGGTTTATGTGCACGTTACAACCTGTGCTCATAGACCTTTTTTGGGTTTAGTGCGATTCAATATGCCATCATAAAGACGGCAAAAAGAGTAAGGTGATATCATGTCAAAAAGAGATTTCTATGATGTGCTAGGTATCGGGCGCGATGCTGATGAAAAAGAGATCAAATCTGCCTATCGCAAATTGGCTATGAAAAATCACCCTGACCGCAATCCAGATGATGAAGCGGCCGCAGAACGTTTTCGCGAAGCCTCTGAAGCCTATGAGATATTAAAAGATTCACAAAAGCGTGCGGCCTATGACAGGCTTGGCCATGCCGCCTTTGAACAGCAGGCCGGCGGCGGTTTCGGCGGTGGCGGTTTTGGTGGCGGCGGCGGCTTCGGCGGCGGCGGCTTCTCTGATATTTTTGACCAGATGTTTAATGAGTTTAATGGCGGTCGCAGTGGTGCCAGCCAAAATAATCAAGGCTCAGATTTACGCTATGATCTTGATATTACGCTAGAAGAAGCCTTTTCTGGCATTCAAAAAGATATCCGCGTAACCGTTGCCTCATCATGCGAGCCATGTTCAGGCACAGGTGCAAAAGCTGGCTCATCTCCTGAAAATTGTGGCACTTGCGGCGGCGCTGGTAAGGTGCGTCAACAGCAAGGGTTTTTCACGCTAGAACGCACCTGCCCCTCATGTCGTGGTCAAGGTCAGATTATATCAGATCCTTGTAATAGCTGTTCAGGCCAAGGCCGTGTTGATAAGGAACAAAATTTAGCTGTGACAATTCCAGCTGGTGTTGATACAGGCACAAGAATCCGCCTATCTGGTAAGGGTGAGGCAGGCATGCGCGGCGGTGCGGCAGGTGATTTATATATCTTTGTGGAAGTGCGCAGGCATAATATCTTTAACCGTGATGGCAATAATCTTTATATGAGTGTGCCGGTTCCAATGGCAACAGCGGCGCTTGGCGGTACCATTGATGTGCCAACGATCTCTGGCAAAATGGCACGCCTTACGATTGAGGCTGGCACACAGTCAGCGCGTAAATTCAGAATGCGCGGCAAAGGTATGCCAGCATTGCGCGGTGCTGGTCATGGTGATCAAATTGTTGAAATTCAGGTTGAGACACCTACCGACCTCACAGCAAGACAAAAAGAGCTGTTAGAAGAATTCCAACAGGCCGGTGATGTCAGCCCTAAGGCGACAAGCTGGTATGATAAAATCAAAGGTCTGTTTGACGAGGCCTAAAAGCGCGCTATGCTAGGCGCACCGCTATAGTGGGCGATAAGGGTTTAGCTGATAGGGATTTAACAGATGGCCGCCTTACATTTTGCAATTTCTGGTGCGATGGGTCGTATGGGACAGATGATTGCCTCTGTGGCAGAGGCATCAGATGATCTGATCCTTGTTGGTGGTCTTGAATATGCTGAAAGCCCGCATCAGGGGCAAAGCTTTGGTGAGGGTGTGATCACATCACAACTCCAAGATTTGAGCCGTGCTGATGTGATTATTGATTTCTCGCGTCCAGAGGCAAGCCTCGCCTTATGTGATGCCCTCAAAGGGACAAATCAAGCGCTTGTCATTGGGACAACAGGCCTTGATGATGCCCAAGAAGCCCAATTGCATAAAGCGGCTGAAGATGTGCCGATTTTATATTGTGCGAATACCTCTATGGGGGTGAATTTGCTGTTAAAGCTTGTTGAAAAAGCAGCAAAAGCCCTTGGCCCTGAATGGGATATAGAGATCGTTGAAAGTCATCATAATCAAAAAATTGATGCCCCATCTGGTACAGCGCTAGCGCTTGGCCATGCGGCGGCGGCGGGGCGATCTGTTGCGCTTGATGATGTGCGTGATAGCGGGCGTGATGGTATAACAGGTGCGCGCAAAAAAGGTGATATCGGTTTTGCTGTCATGCGTGGTGGCACGGTTGCTGGTGAGCATTCGGTGATGTTTTTTGGCCAAGATGAACGCATCGAGCTGACTCATATTGCCAATCAGCGCACAATTTTTGCCAGAGGCGCGCTGAGTGCGGCACGATTTATGAAGGGCAAGTTACCTGGGCTGTATTCAATGGATGATGTGCTTGGCCTATAAAGACGCTCTGGCATCAGAAATGCGCTGATTGATCATCTCCATCAGGGCTTTTTTCTCTGCTGGTGGTAAAAATGCCCCAATCTCATAAGTCTTATGATGGTGACGCAATTGCAAAATACGGCGGCGCCCTTTTTGCTTTATCAGCTGTGCTTCTATCCATAAAGATGGCAAGGTCTGGCGTGTTTGTGCGCCTTTGGCTGAGATGCGGATAATGTCTATACCGCGCGCATGGATAAGCAATTGCTCGCACGCTTTGCCATCTCGGTAATTCAGGCGAAATGCAATATAGAGAACGCCAAGCTCTAATCCCATGAACCCAATAACCGGCCATGCCCCAATAAGGAAAAAGCCAAGCCCAATCGCGATGGCTAAACTGCCAAGAATTACGAGCAACAAAGCAAATCCTCTTTGGCTTAAGGAGCGATGCGGCCATAGCGTGATGACATCAATGATGGGGCTTGCAGGTGATAGCGCACCCGTCTCATAAGGGGCGATGTTATCTTGTGTGCGTGATGATAGGCTGTTCTTATAAGACATATCGTCTCTATCAGTTTTGTTATCTACTTACCCGCATGATATAAGGCAAGTAGCATGAAAGAAAAGAGGGGCACTTGATGGCTGTCAAAATGAAGCTTGCACATATTGATACCGTGTTTGAACGCTTATCGCAGGTTATGCCAGATCCAAAAACAGAATTGGAATTTACAAGCCCTTACACATTGCTTGTGGCAGTTGCCTTATCAGCACAAGCAACAGATGTCGGGGTTAACAAAGCCACCAAGGGTCTGTTTGCGGCGGCAGATACACCAGAGGCCATGGTCGCTCTGGGTCTTGGTGGGATTAAAGAGCATATCAAAACAATTGGGTTATTTAATAATAAGGCCAAGAATGTCCTGGCTTTATCTGAAATCCTTATATCACAACATAATAGTGAAGTGCCGCAAGATAGGGCAGCGCTTGAAGCATTACCGGGGGTGGGCCGAAAAACAGCAAATGTTGTCTTAAATGAAGCTTTTGGTGAGCCAACCATTGCGGTTGATACGCATATTTTCCGTCTTGGCAATCGTACTGGCATTGCCCCTGGAAAAGATGTGTTGGTGGTGGAGCGTGAATTGTTGCGGCGTGTGCCTGAAAAATGGAAAAAAGGCGCACATCATTGGATGATTTTACATGGTCGCTATATTTGCAAAGCCAGAAAACCAGATTGTGCCAAATGTGCTATTTCAGATTTATGCCTTTTTAAGGCCAAGACAATATAAAGGCCTATTGGTTAGCGTGTTTTTTCAGACCTAGTGCTTGGTGACAGGCAGGTGTATCTAATGCGGTGCCAAGCTGTGATGCGCGCAAATCAATATGGGTGATAAGAGCCGCATCAGTTTTTTGTGAAAATACAAGCATGATACATTCGTCTTGGCGATAATGCGAAATAGTCAAACCGCCATTCTCAAACCGTAAATCCGCTGTGCCGAATAAAGACTGTACGTCCTGCAAGCTTTCACCGATGAGCGTAACAGGATCATAAGGCGGTGGTGGTGGCGGTGGGGCTGGCTCTTCTTTTGGTGCCTCGGCGATGATGGGATCAGTTATCTTAAGCGCATTATCCCCAGCTAATTTTTCCCCTGCCAGTTTTTCTACAGGCAACTCTTCCCCTGCCAGTTTTTCCCCCGCCGTTGTGTCTGGCTCAGATTCAACTGGCGCAATTTCTTTTGCTGGCGTTTCTTGGGTTGTTTCTTCCGGCATTTCTTCCGGCATTTTTTCTGGTATTTGTTGCGGTGTGTCTTGCGGCGCTTTTGGGAGTGGCGCTGTCACAACAGGCTTTGGCTCAACAGGTGCACAAGCAGCCAGAAAAGCAATGACAGACAGATAGGCAAGATATTTCAAAGGCATCATCAAAATTACTGTCTCATCAAAAGTGGTGGCGCGACCATTTTTAAAGGCAAATGGTGCATTTGTTATGACGGCCATCTTATGAAATCGCAAGATGAAAAGGCAATAGGTGCGCGCGTTGTTTCTTTTACTTTGCAATCGCAGGATAAAAGGAATAGTCTCGCCACTGTTTTTTGCACAATACGCGTTTTAAATAAAGATGTGTTTGTCGTCATGTAAGAGGATGGATGAACCTTATGGCTTTGGATGTAATTTATGTAGGTAATGCCATTGTCGATGTTGTGGCTGTGAGTGATGACAGCTTTTTGCAGGAGCATAATGTTGATAAGGGGGGTATGAACCTTATTGATGAAGAACGCGCATTATACTTGAGTGAACGTCTTGAAAACCCGACAAAAATGGCTGGCGGCTCAGCGGCAAATTCGGCTGTTGGCATGGCGTTGCTTGGCGGTGAATCTGGCTTTGTGGGCGAGGTTGCCGAAGATGGGTTGGGGCATGAATTCGTCTCATCCCTCGAAGATACTGGCACAGCCTTTCTTGGTAAGGTGACCAATGATGGCCTTGCCACAGCACGGTCTATGATTATTGTGACACCAGATGCGGTGCGCTCTATGAACACCTTTTTGGGTGCTTGTATTCAGATGGGCCCAACACATCTTGATAATCTGCCACAAGCTGATGTGTTTTATTTGGAAGGCTATTTATTTGATGCACCAGAAGGGCCAGCGCTTTTTGCAAAGGTGGCACAAATTGCAGAAGAGACAGGCGCAAAATTAGCCTTATCTTTATCTGATGCATGGTGTGTTGAACGTCATTTTGAGGCGTTTTCAACATTCATCAAAGATCATGTCTCTATCATTTTTTCAAATGAAGATGAGGCACGCGCTCTCACAGGCAAAGAGTATCAAGATGCTGGGGCTGAGATGGCGGGCTATCTTGATGAGGTCATTATCACAAGAGGTGCACAAGGTGCGTTTATTATCAAAGGTGATGACAGCGCTCATGTTGATGCCGCGCCTGTTGGCGCTGTGATTGATACCACAGGAGCAGGCGATCTTTTTGCGGCAGGATATCTTTATGGCCGTGCAAGAGGCGCTGATGCGACCATTTGTGGCAAGATTGCATCTGCCTTATCTGGTGAAATTATTTGCCATTATGGCGCACGTCCAGAGGCTAATTTAAAAGCCCTTATTTCTGATCTTATCGCATAAAAACGCCTACCCTCTTATGACAAAGGATAGGCGCCTTTGTTATGATATAAGGCGTGACGCGCTTTTATAGTGCTTCATAAGCAGCGAGGGCTGCGGCAGTGACAACATCATTCACAGACGAGCCCATCTGGACAATCTGGAACGGGTGTTGTGCCCCAAGCAGCATGGGGCCAATCACAGACCCACCACCAAGCTGTTGCATCAAGTTAAATGAAATATTCGCTGAATGCAGACCTGGCATAATCAAAATATTCGCAGGGCCTGTCAGACGGCTGAATGGGTAGCGATTTTGCATCAGTTCAAAATCAAGCGCGACATTGGCTGTCATCTCGCCTTCATATTCAAATGATACACCGCGCTCATCAAGCGCTTTGACGGCATCTTTTGGGGCAAATGTGATATCTGATTTCGGGTTGCCAAAATTTGAGAATGACAAAAAGGCAACACGTGGCACATTGCCAAGAGAGGTGGCCTTGGCCGCAATAACCTCAGCAATATTCGCCAATTCTTCACCAGTTGGGCGTTCATGAATTGAGGTATCACCAATAAAGACCGTACGCCCTTTTGAGATAAGCATGGTTGTTGTCACAAAATTTGTGCCATTTTTAGGGTCAATCACACGTGTCACATGCTCAAAAGTAGGCTGGAAGGAGCGAGTCAAACCTGAGACCATCCCATCCGCATGACCATTTGCCACCATACAAGCGGCAAATACATTACGATCCAAATTCACCATGCGCTGGCAATCACGATGCAATGTGCCAGAGCGGTTTAAGCGATCGTATAAAAACTCAATATAATCAAGATTATGATTTGAGATTTTTGCATTTGTGATCTCAAGCGTCTCAGCCCCCTCAAGGCCAAGTGTCTCAATTGTCTGTTTGATACGACGCTCACGCCCCACCAAAATCGGTTCACCATAGCCAGCATTACGGAAGACAAGTGCCGCTCTAATAGCGACTTCTTCTTCGCCTTCAGCAAAGACGATTTTTTTGGCGGCAGGTGAGATAGCCTCAAAAATCACCTGTTGTATCGAGGCTGTCGGGTCTAGGCGAGCAGATAAGGAGCGCTTATAGGCTTCAATATCTTCAAGCGGCTTTCGTGCGACCCCTGTCTCCATAGCAGCTTGTGCAACAGCGGCTGAGACAGAGGAGATAAGGCGCGGATCAAATGGTGCGGGAATGATATAATCTTCCCCATAATGCAAGTTGCCGCCCGCATAAGCAGCGCTGACTTCATCTGGCACATCTTCGCGTGCAAGTAAGGCAATCGCATTGGCGGCGGCGATTTTCATCTCCTCATTGATGGCTGTTGCTCTGACATCAAGCGCACCTCTGAAGATATAAGGGAAGCCAAGAACGTTATTGACCTGATTAGGGAAGTCAGATCGCCCTGTTGCAACAATCGCATCAGGGCGCACGGCTTTTGCCTCATCTGGCATAATTTCTGGCACAGGATTTGCCATCGCAAAGATAATCGGACGTGGTGCCATTTTGGCGACCATTTCTTTGGTAAGCGCGCCTGCTACAGATAGGCCAAGGAAGACATCAGCGCCTTCAATCGCCTCTTCCAATGTTCTGGCATCTGTTTTCACAGCATGGGCAGATTTCCACTGATTCATAGAGCCATCGCGCCCCTGATAAATCACACCCTCACGATCTGCAAGGATCACATTTTGATGTGGTACGCCCATCGCCTTGATCAATTCTACACAAGCAATCGAAGCCGCCCCTGCCCCGTTAGAGACAATTTTGATATCTTTCATATCACGGCCAGTTAGGTGTAGAGCATTGATGAGGCCTGCAGCGGCAATGATGGCTGTGCCATGTTGGTCATCATGAAAGACGGGAATATCCATCACCTCGCGCAGGCGTTGTTCAATGATAAAACATTCTGGTGATTTGATATCTTCAAGGTTAATGCCGCCAAATGAGGGGCCCATCAGTGATACCGCCTCAACAAAGCGATCAATATCTTCGGTGGATAGTTCGAGATCAACACCGTCAATATCGGCAAATTTCTTAAATAATACAGCCTTTCCTTCCATCACAGGCTTTGATGCCGCAGCACCAATATTACCAAGGCCAAGAACTGCAGTGCCGTTAGAGATAACTGCCACCATGTTGCCTTTGGCTGTGTAATCATAAGCCTTATCATCATCGTCTGCGATGGCAAGGCATGGAGCGGCCACACCGGGCGAGTAAGCAAGCGATAAATCGCGTTGGCTGGTCAGCGGTTTTGTTGGCGTTATTTCCAACTTCCCTGGACGACCATTTTCATGGAATGCAAGCGCTTCTCTATCAAGCGCTGTTTTATCATTCGACATTGTCGTATTTCCCCGAAAATTTTTCTGTTAGATGATACTATAAAGGGTTAAAACTAAATCTACCACACTATCATTGCTGTTAGATGGCAGACCAAAATTATCACTGCTGAGACCCATTCACCATGGCAAATGTCAAAACAAAAGCCAAAGCAACTGGCCCAACACCTATGATAGCCCAATATCTTGAGGTGAAGGCAGGCTATCCTGATGCTTTGCTTTTCTATCGTATGGGTGATTTTTATGAAATGTTTTTTCACGATGCGGAAGAGGCAGCACGTGCGCTTAATTTGACTTTGACTAAAAGAGGTCAGCTTGATGGTGTTGATATCGCTATGTGCGGTGTGCCTGTGCATGCCATGGATAATTATCTTGCACGGCTGATTAAGCAGGGGTTTAAGGTTGCGATCTGTGAGCAAACAGAGACACCTGAAGATTTTAAAAAGCGGGGCGGCAAAGGGCCTTTGCCACGTGGTGTGGTGCGGCTGGTCACACCGGGGACGTTGAATGAAGATGGCTTACTTGCGCCTGAGCAAAATAATTATCTTGCCGCCATTGGCCGCGCTGGGGGTGAGCTCGCATTGGCATGGGCTGATATGTCAACAGGCCAATTTCAGGTTCAAGCTGCGAGCCTTGACAGTCTTGAGGGGCAAATATCGCGCCTTGCACCTGCCGAAATTATTTGGCCAAGCACATTAGAGGCGCATCAGCTTGCCTTATTTTGCCGTGCGCATGATATCACCGCCTCTGTTCAGCCAGAAGGGGATTTTGATAGCCAGATGGCTATGAGCCATTTGGCCGCGCTTTATAGCACTGATAAGGCAAAGGATATCCAGAAAAACCTGAACCGTGCGATGCTATCTGCAGCAGGTGGTCTGTTATCTTATCTGAAAAAAACACAGATTTCCTCTATGCCACGCTTGAGCCTTTTGCAAATTGTGCAAGATGACGGGATTATGGAAATTGATCCTGCCACACGGCGCTCTTTGGAACTAACACGTTCGATGGCGAATGAGCGTGCGGGCTCATTATTAGCGGCAATTGATAAAACAAATTCAGCCGCTGGTGCGCGCTTGCTTGCCGCGCGTCTTTCTGCCCCCTTAATGAGCCGAGATGTGATTAATGCGCGGCTTGATCTTGCTCAAATCTTTGTTGATCATGATCATTTTGCTGATGATATGGCGGCTTTGGTCAAGCAATTGCCAGATGGTGAAAGGTGCCTATCGCGTATTACAATTGGCCGCGGCGGACCAAGAGATTTACTAGCATTGCGGCATAGTTTTGATATTGCGCGTCAGATATGCCTTGGGCTTCAAGAATTTGCCCAAGGCCCTGCTGCACAGATTTATGGCGCTGATTTCTGTGATGATTTGCGCCTTATGGCAGATGATATTGCCCGCCCTGTTCCGCTTTTGGCACCCCTCATGCAAGCGCTTGGTGATGAAGCACCTTTATTGGCGCGTGATGGTGGTTTTGTGCGGGTAGGCTATTCGCCAAAATTAGATGAATTACGCGCACTAAGAGATGAAAGCCGCCGCCTGATTGCCGCCTTGCAATCAGATTATGCGTCACTGACAGGCATCTCATCTTTGAAGGTCAAACATAATAATGTGCTTGGCTATCATATTGATGTGCGCGCCAATTATGCTGAAAAATTGATGAATGATGAGGTCTTTATTC
>WTHV01000166.1 GCA_011525265.1 Alphaproteobacteria bacterium
AAAGCTCTGCTGTCTCAATGCGCGTTATGACGCCCTTATCACGCACGCTTAATTCAGCCTCAATAGCGGCTTTTAATCCCCCGGCATTGGCGATATAAATGGCGGCGCCGGCAAAGGCGATCAGCACCAAAGTGGCAATACCTGCAAAAAGCTGAAGCACAAAGCGTAGGCCTGCGATATGCAAAAGCGATTTTAGATTTGTGCGTTTTTCTATCGCCACGTCTTAGTGCCACTCTTGGTTATGATGCATCAAAAAAATTTGACCTGCTGAGAAGGTTTGAAGTTTTGCCAATTATAACAAGCTTCATTCGCTTTTGCACCATTCAGTCAGCTTACCCACCAGCGTTACAAAAACATCCACTAGCCTTGCTTGCCAAATGTAACAGCGATGACTATCTTAAAAGGCATCATTATAATGGTGAGCGCTCATCTAGATAAGCGTCCCCCTTTCGCATAGAGGTGCTTCATGCTTGAAATCGGACAACCATCTCCTGCTGTCAGCCTTCCAACAGACACAGGACATTTCTCTTTAAGTGACTATTCTGGCAAAAATGTGGTCATTTTCTTCTTTCCAAAAGCAGACACATCTGGCTGTACAAAAGAAGCGATCGCTTTTTCTGAATTACAAACAGAATTTGATGCCGCGAACACGGTGGTCATTGGCATTTCAAAAGACACACCGCAAAAGCAAGGCAAATTCAGAGATAAATATAATCTGACCTGCTTGCTTGGCGCTGATCATGAAACAAATGTTTGTGAAGATTTTGGCGTATGGGTGCAAAAATCAATGTATGGCCGCACCTATATGGGTATTCAGCGCGCGACCTTCTTAATTGGCCCAGATGGCTCACTCTTACATTGCTGGCCAAAGGTGAAAGTCCCTGGTCATGCTGATGATGTCCTTAGCCATATTCGCTCAGGCGGCTAAGAGACATGGCTGATGCCACCCCTGCCATTCTTGATGCGCTTGCTTGTTGTGACCCGCTGATAAAGGCACAAAAAGCACGTGCGGCCTATGCCAAGATATCTGATGGCTCTTATGATCATCTCAGCGGTGCCGATGTGCCAATTCGCCCCGGCAGACCAGCAAAGCCAGAATTGATGGCACCGCGCTTTGTCCCAAAAAGGCGTATTTCGCGTGGTGTTGGCGGGCGTGTTGCCCTGCTTCATGCGCTGGCTCATATTGAGTTAAATGCCATTGATTTATCGCTTGATATGGCGGTGCGCTATCACCATCACCGCCTGCCAATGGATTTTGTGCGTGATTGGATGTCTGTCGCAGATGATGAGGCACGCCATTTTACCTTGCTTCAAGAACGCCTTGTCAGCCTCGATAGCAGCTATGGGGCATTACCGGCTCATGATGGGCTATGGCAAGCGGCAGAAGAGACCAAAGATGATTTGCTTGGACGCCTTGCCATCGCCCCTTTGGTGCTAGAGGCACGCGGGCTTGATGTGACACCTTTCTTGCTAGAGAAATTCCGCGCCGCAGACGATTCTGCCTCAGCTGAAATCCTTGAGATTATCATGCATGATGAAGTCGGTCATGTCGCAACAGGCAAAAGATGGTTTGATTATCAATGTGGCATGGAACGCCTTGACCCTATCAGTACATGGCAAGGGTTGGTGAAGCGCTATTTCCACGGACAGCTAAAGCCGCCCTTTAATATATCAGCACGCAAAGCCGCTCGTTTTTCCGCTGCTTTTTATCAGCCAATTGCGCAAACGGGCTAGGCCTGTTTATGGCCCACACGTGCGGCCAGACTTGCTTCGATAAATTGATCAAGATCGCCATCTAGCACAGCTTGCGTATTGCCTGTCTCAGCTTGCGTACGCAAATCCTTTACCATCTGATAGGGGTGCAGGACATAAGAGCGAATTTGCGAGCCCCAGCCAATATCTGATTTTGTAGCATTTGTATCATTTGCCGCTTCTTCACGCTTTTGCAATTCTTGCTCATAAAGGCGCGCTTTTAGCATTTGTAAGGCTGTGGCACGGTTGCGGTGCTGTGATCTATCTGATTGGCATTGCACCACAATATTGGTTGGCACATGCGTGATACGAATAGCTGAATCTGTGGTATTGACATGCTGTCCCCCTGCCCCAGAGGCACGGTATGTATCAATGCGCAAATCACTTTCAACAATCTCAATATCAATATTATCATCTACCTCAGGGTAAATCCAAACAGAGGCAAATGAGGTATGGCGGCGGGCAGAGGAATCAAAAGGTGAAATACGCACAAGGCGATGCACACCAGATTCTGTTTTCATCCAACCATAGGCATTGATGCCGCTGATACGCATGGTCACAGATTTGATGCCTGCCTCTTCCCCTGCCAGCTCTTCCATCACCTCAAGCTTATAGTTGCGACGCTCTGCCCAGCGCGAATACATACGCATCAAAATAGCGGCCCAATCTTGGGCTTCTGTTCCGCCGGCACCAGGGTGAATTTCAATAAAACAATTATTGCTATCAGCCTCACCAGATAACAGGCTTTCAAGCTGTCTTTTGGCCGCAATTTCAGCCAATTTCAAGATGTCAGCCTCAGCCTCAGCAACAATATCATTATCGCCTTCTTCTGCGCCAAGCGCCATCATCTCAAGCTGTTCTGCTAGCCCATCTTCAATCTCAGACAAATTGCCAAGCGCTGTTTCAAGACGGTTTTTTTCCTGCATAACAGATTGCGCTTTTTCCTGATTATTCCAAAAATCAGGGTCAGCAATCTCGCTCATCAAAACATCAAGCCGCGCACGCGAAGCGTCAACATCAACATGTGTCTTCAGCAATGTAATAGCGGCCTCAATGGCATCAACCGCGTGTTGTGTTTCAGCTTGCATAAGTCAATCTCACTTAAAATCTCAAAAGCATTTCAGCTATTGGTTTTTAATATAGGGCAGGCGCGCTTGGTGCAAGCTGCTTTGCATCATTAAGCTGACCATCAATAATACGCGCGCCTTCACCTGTGTTTTGGGGATATTGGCCAGGCTTAAATGTCTCAAGCACGGTTTTATCATCTGATAAGGACGCACGAAGGCCTGTTTCAACACTCACCGGTATGATGTTCACACCATCTGGACGACGGAACGGAATAACAGGCGCATCTGATAAGGCATCAGAGATAAATTGCCCAAAAATCGGTACTGCGGCGGTTGAGCCTGTCTCTCTTTTACCCAAGGGGCGCGGCGTATCATATCCGACATAAACCCCTGCTACCAAATCAGGCGCAAAGCCAATAAACCACGCATTGGTATTATCATTTGTGGTGCCTGTTTTCCCGGCGATTACAAGATTATCATCTTTGATTTTGCGCCCAGTACCACGTTGCACAACCCCTTCTAGCATCGAGACCATCTGATAGGCTGAGGCAGGGTCGGTGATGATAGGACGCTCATCAGGCAAGATAGGGATAATGGCACTATCAGCTGTGCGGCACCCGCTACAATCGCGCTTATCATGGCGATAGATGGTCTTGCCAAAGCGGTCTTGCACACGGTCAATCACAGACGGATCAATCTTATGCCCCCCATTCACCAAAATACCATAAGCGGCGGTAAGAGATAAAAGGTCTGTCTCCCCTGCCCCTAATGACATAGATAAAAGAGGCGGCAAATTATCATCAATGCCAAATTTATCTGCATAATCTTGAATCCGTTCCATGCCCAAAGACATGGCAAGACGTGCGGTCATCAAGTTACGAGATTGCTCAATCCCCACACGCATAATCGAAGGGCCATAGAATTTTTTGGTATAGTTAGCAGGCTTCCATTTCTTTTTATTTGGGCCTTGGTCAACCACCAATGGCGCATCCAAAATACGGGTCGTTGGCAGATAGCCTGCATCTAATGCCGCCAAATAGACAAAGGGTTTAAAGGCAGAGCCGGGCTGTCTTTTGGCTTGTGTCGCACGGTTAAATTCAGATGAGCGGTAATCATACCCCCCGCTTAATGCCAAGATACGCCCTGTATGCGGATCAAGCGCCACAATTGCCCCATTCACAGCAGGCACCTGACCAAGCGCAAAATCACCGTCTTTGGGCTTATAATCACGGATACGCTCTTTGGCTTCTTCAGG
>WTHV01000007.1 GCA_011525265.1 Alphaproteobacteria bacterium
GGTTGGGGCAGGTCTTGCGGTTTTCAGCTCTTATTTACTGATACCCTAGCAAGGATAAGGGTATATTATGGCCAGCCCATTAGAGTCTAAAGCTTTGCTATATCGCTGTGTTAATATTGGCCTATTATTACTGATTGCGTTTTTATGGGCCTCTGCTTTTGGGGCAATGAAAGTAGCTGTGCCAGAGACTGGCCCTATGACCCTTGCGGCAGTGCGCTCGTCTATTGCGGCTGTGATTTTGCTGTCATTATTGCGCCTTAAAGGGCCGATTGCCTGGCATCTTATGATAACGCAGTTTCCAAAGTTTTTGATTATTGGCGGGGTTGGCACAGCTTTGCCATTTATGATGATACCGTGGGCTGAATTATATGTTGAATCATCCCTTGCTGGATTGTTGATCTCGATTGGCCCTCTTGCAACCCTTGCAGGGGCGTGGGCATTTGGCATTGAAACCAATATTCCCAAAAGACGCCTGATTGGTCTTCTTCTTGGTCTGTGCGGTGTGATATTTATTCTTCAAGAGGGCTTTGTCTCATTGGGAAGCACACATTTGATTGCGCAAATTGTGATTGTTATCTCCTCTTTATGTTATGTGTGCGGTAATTTGATGGTGCGCTATGTCTCATTCATTCCGCCTTTGACCATTTCGGCGCTTGCTATGAGCTTCGCATCATGCCTTTTATGGCCAATCGCCTTTATTTTTGAGCAACCAGCACCGACGGCATGGTCGCCTATTGCATGGCAGATGATCTTATGGCTTGGGATAATGCCAACCGCTTTAGCCTTTTCTGTTCGCTATTATCTGATTGGACGTGCAGGGCCAAGTTTCACATCCTATGTGGGGTATCTTATCCCTGCTATTGCTGTCATCATCGGTGCTGTTTGGCTTGGTGAGGCAATCACACATGATAAGATAGCAGCTCTTACATTTATCCTTTTTGGCCTTCTATTGGCACAAAAGCCGTCCACTTTAACAGCGCCCTCCCAGTTAAAAGGCTAAAAGGCGAAATCTTTTCTAGTCAAATCTGTATTCTTTGACTTATGGTTATTCAGGTGATTTTTGACAAATAGGTGGAAATAGAGGAATGGCAAAGATAGCAAAGGGCGCAGGCGTCGCCGTCTTATTTTTTGCGATGCTTGGTGGATGTGTTGAGCGTAGCGTGACAACTATGGTCGATGAAGCACCTGTGGCTGATAATGATACTGTGCCGGTGAGTGAAGAGGCATCACTGACATTCCGTTGGGCGCTAACGGATGCAACGCTGATTTCACCGCCTATTGAAATTCAACAAGAAGCCATCGCCACCTGCCGTGCGCTTGGCAATGATACGGGCTATATGATTTCAATTGGCATTGATGGTAATGAAGCTGTCGCCCTATTTGGTTGCCGTGGTGCTGATCAATAAATCATCGAATTATCAAAAGGGCGGCTATGAGACCAAAATTAGCACTGTTTGATGCTTATGGTACCTTGCTTGATGTAGGCTCTGCGACAGCAAGACTTGTTCAGTCTGGCACCTTTCCTGCTTTGCATGAAAAAGGCCAAATCGTGAGTGAGCTGTGGCGTACAAAACAGCTCCAATATACATGGCTTCGCTCGATGATGGGTGCTTATGTTCCCTTTTGGCAATGCACTTGTGATGCGCTTGATTTTGCGCTCGCACAAACAGGGCTTGATGGGGATGATGCGCTGAGGTCAGCGCTCTTATCTCTTTATCGGGTGATCTCATCTTATGATGATGGAGCGCGTATCTTAACAGCGCTCACCGCCTATCAGATACCGCGCGCTATCTTATCAAATGGCAATCAAGATATGTTGGATGAGGCAATTTCTGCCGCTGGCCTTGACGCGCATTTAGACGCGGTTTTGTCGGTTGAGGATGTTGGCATTTATAAGCCTAGCCCAGAGGTGTATCAGCTTGCTTGTACGCGCTTTGATGTGAAGGCAGAAGAGGTGTTGTTTTTCTCGTCAAACGGCTGGGATATCGCTGGTGCGGCACATTTTGGCTATCAGACGATTTGGGTCAATCGGCAGGATCAAACAGCTGAGGTTTTGGCAAAAGGACCTGATCATATTGTGGCTAATCTTGATGAGGCATGGGACATTGCTGAGAGGTTGTTAGCCAATAGCGCCTAATCCATTGTGCTAATATTGCTCGTATCTATAGGTATGAGACAGCAAACCACCTTTTTTACACGCGCATTTGCATTGTTGCTATTGGGCCTTGGGCTGATGATAATGTCCAGCCAATATGTGCGCGCAGATGATCCAGCAAGTCCGATTATTCAGCCCTCACCTGCGCTTTTGCCAGAAGATGTTGTTGAGATACAGCTTCTTGGGCTGAAATTGACAAAGGGTGATTCTAGCTCAGTTGAAATGCAACAAGTATGGGCATTTGCGCACCCCACAAATAAAGCAATGACTGGCCCTCTGCCACGTTTTGCACGCCTATTTGATCTGCCATCTTATCGCCCCTTATTAGGGCACAAATCGCACCAAATCCTGCGCCTAGCACAATCAGAAAAAATGGTGCAAATGCAGGTACAAATCACTGGCCAAGATGGGCAATCCTATATCTATCTTTGGATTGTGGGCAAAGCAGATACCGGGGCTGAGGCAGGTAGCTGGATGACCCTCTCTGTATCCGCGCCTGCAGGTGGTGGCACCCAATCATAAAATATGCCGCCCTAAAATTGGCACGCCAATGGCGATTTTCCTTGTCACTTCTGGAAATCATAGTTACGAGAAATAAGCGGCGAATAAGCGCTGTTTAGGAGTAGGGACCATGATCGCAAGGTTGCAACAATCACTCTCACCTGAGTTGTTCGGTGGTCTGATGATTTTAAGTTCAATGGCTATATTAGGCTTATCTGATAATATTTTTTATTATCTTGAGCCTTATATGGGTCTTGGCCAGTTTCATGCATTGCGGTCTTCTGTGTGTCTTTTGTGTCTTGTGCCATTTGCTTATGTGACAGGCGCAAAGCTTCTTCCTTATAATTGGAAGCCAGTTATGGCGCGCACAATTTTATTATCTGCGGCCATGTTTTTATATTTTGGCTCTTTGCCTATTATGTCAGTGGCAGAGGCAGCGGCGGGGCTGTTTACCTCGCCGATTTTCGTGCTGATTTTTACCAATGTCATTTATAAAGAACGTATTGGCATCAGGCGTATTCTCGCTGTGGCAATTGGCACGATTGGGGTCTTATGTGTCCTGCGCCCTGACCAATCAGGTTTTAACATATTACAGACCATGCCAATTGCGGCAGGGGCGCTTTATGCCTTGGCGTCTATCACGACAAGACGCTGGTGTGCAGATGAGCCGCCTTTATCTTTGGTTGCGAATTTCTTCCTCGTGCTTGGGCTTACAGGGGCGTTCGCTACGACAATCTTAGAGTTTCGCCCAGTCAGTGACGGCTTGTTCGAGATGGCGCCATTCTTCTTTAGAGGCTGGATGGCCATTGATAGCGTGACAATTGGGTGGGGAATTGTTCAAGGCTTTATGACACTGATTGCGATTGCGCTATTAACACGTGGCTATCAGGTGGCAGAGACAAGTTATATGGCGGTGTTTGAATATAGCTTGCTGATTTTTGCCGCGCTTTGGACCTTTGTCTTATTTGGTAAAGCACTTGCACTCACCTCCATTATTGGCTTTGTGCTAATTGCTGGCTCTGGTGTTATTGTCTCGCGCGCTTTGCCGTCAAAACAAGATAATGGCTAGTCAATTTCAGCGTCTGATATCTGCCATTTCTTAAGGCGTGCATGATGTTTTGTTTTGCGCCCAGAAACACGTTTGCGCCACATACGAAATGATGAGGGCTTCATATGGCCGCGCATTGTGGCGATGACGTCTTTCTCGCTAAGACCTGTTTGCCGCATAATATCATCAAAGCTGACTTCATCGCGCCATGCCAATTCAATAACATGATGAATATCAGCACTATAATCTTGTTTTGGTGCTTTATCACGCATGATTACCCCTGCAAGTCAGGCGTACAAAAGCCTAATGTGGTTGTAATAATTTCTGCATCGCCTCCCGGTGTCTCTCCTCTAATAAAGCCGTAGCTTTGATCAAAGGTAAAACGACCTGAGGTCAGGTTGAGAGAGAAATGATAATAGCCTGTCGTACAGCCCAATATTTCAAAGAATTTTGTCTGACACTCATAGGTCATGCCATCAATTGTGGCTGTGGTAAGATTATCTTTAAGTGAAACAGTGTAGTTTTTTGTGTCTTGTCCAATGGGTGTCCATTGCCTGTTGACAGCCTTTATGCCTGTGGTCAGGCCGCCTTCACAAAAATAGCTACCATCACCAAGCTCTTGTGCCATGATAGGGGTGCTGAGAAGTGTGAGTAGCGCTGTGGTAAGAATGATGCGGTTCAAAGGACAGGCTCCCATTTTTGCGAAAGTGGTTATGGGATATAAGGTAGGGCAAATGACGCTTTCATCAAGCACCTTATGAAATCCGATTGCCCCTATTTATAGTAAAAGCCTTTATATAACAGGATACGGGACCCTATTATCATGCGCAGTGATTTACCCTTTCAAACAATAATCAAAACAGCTATTCGCCTTACATTTGTGATGCTGTTCTTTGGCGCCTCGCCGCTCTATGCCCAATCTATCCCAAAGATGGAGGGTGAAATGCTCGATGAAACAGAGGTGGTTTTGCCGAAAGATTTTAACGGCCAGCCCGTGGTAATGGTTATGTTATTTGATCAAGATCAACAAGCACAGCTTGATGGCTGGGCAGATGCCATAGGTGATTTGCCTGATGGTATAGCCATGATCGAAGTCGCCCTTATTGGCAAAGTAAATGGTATGGTAAAATATTTCATCAAAGGCGGTATGCGCGATAATATCGAAGATGATAAAGCACGCATGGCACGCATGATGCCTTATTTTGGGGATGCAGAAAAAGTCAAAAAGCGGATGAAAATCACAGACCTTTCGCAAGTGCGCGCTTTCTTGCTGAGCCCATCTGGAAAGGTATTATGGCAAGCATCTGGTGATTATACTGGCCAGTTCGCAGATATGCCCCAACCATAAGGTGGTATAAATATGATTATCTCTGTCACAGGATTGCGCTCAAAAGGCCTTTTATCCACCATCCGTTTTTGGTTTTTGGCAATACCAGCCTATCGTCAAGCAAAGGGCGCAAGGGGTAATTTAGCTGTTCAGATCAAAACCATAGATGGTGTCCGTCATACATTGACCGCATGGAAAGATCGTAAACATATGAAGCATTATGTGCTATCTGGCGCGCACCGCAAAGCGATGGGGCAATTCGCTAAAATAGCGACAGGCTCTACCATATCATTTGAGGCAGATAGCGTGCCAACATGGCAAGAAGCGCGCATGCGTTGGGAAGATGAGGCGAAAGGCTATTGATAGGCCTTTCTGCGTGAGAGCATAAATTAAGAAAAATTTTCTAATTTATACCAAAATTTTAACATTTTTCTATCTCTTAACGCATTCATCCCTCGCTTTTTTAAGATAATTTTCTATATCACAAGAAATGTAATTTCGATTATCAATGATAAAGGCAGTGCGATATGGCGATATCCTATAATGATGAATCAAGACAGCTTGGTACAAATCCTGCAATTTACGTCATCCATGAAAATGCTGATTGGACAGCCCCGCTTTATGCGGCCTTTGAAAAAGTAGGTCTTGCCTATCATGATTGGAATTTGGCTGAGGTTGAGCTTGATCTTTCGCAAGATGCGCCTGAGGGCATTTTTTATAATCGCATGAGCGCCTCATCTCATAGTAGAGGCCACCGCTATGCGCCTGAGATGACAGCTGGTGTTCTGGCCTGGCTCGAGGGGCAGGGGCGGATTGTGCTTAATGGCCGCTCGGCTTTGCATCTTGAGATTTCCAAAATGATTCAATATGCGGCCTTGCGCAAACAAGGTTTAAATGTCCCAAAGACGATTGCCACAGCGCAAAAAGAGGATGTGATACAGGCATTCGCACATTTTGATGGCAAGCCGGTTATTACCAAACATAATCGTGCTGGCAAAGGGCTTGGGGTACAGCTGTTCCGGTCACAATCAGCCTTATCAGATTATGTAACAGGCGATGATTTCGCGCCGTCTGTTGATGGTGTCACCTTGGTTCAACGCTATATTGCCTCGCCTGATCAGATTATAACGCGTGTGGAATTCATTGGCAGAGAGCTTGTTTATGCGGTGCGAGTCGATACCTCAAACGGGTTTGAATTATGTCCAGCAGATGTTTGCGCGCTTGATGCTAGCACTTGTATGGCAGAGGCAGAGCCGCGATTTGCCTTTGAGATTGATACGGATTTTGCCACATCCGCGCTTGGTCAAGAGTTGGTTCCAAAAATGCAAGCGGTGATGGCAGATGAAAATCTGGATGTGGCGGCATTTGAATTTGTCACAGACACAGATGGCACGGCCTATGTCTATGATATTAATACCAACACAAATTATAATTCAGACGCCGAAGCGCGCGCCGGTATTTTTGCGATGACAAAACTTGCTGCTTATCTTGGGGATGAGCTAGCACTGTTACATCAGAAATCTGCTGCTTGATATTGTCCTAAGCAATAGGCTTGCCATTCCTGCGCTGGCACGCAGAACGCCTATCACGTTACAGGCATATAAGTCAGAGCAGCCTAATCAATATAATTGTCAGCCCGCAGGCCAGCTCTTTGTAAATGGATAGGCAAAAGGCGGCCATAAAGCTGTTTGGTACGCTCTGGCGATCCCACCATATTTGGCTCTTCTACATAAGAGAAAATAGCCACATGTCGCGGTGTCTTGCCGCGCAAAGGTGAGACACGGTGCAGGGAATAACGCCCTTTGAATAATTGCAAATCCCCTGCCTCTAATGCGAGGCGACGAATTTTATCAGAGGTGCCGGCTAGCACCTTTTTGACCTCTTCAAAATTCTCACCGCCGCGCCTGATATTTGGGGCATATTCAAATAAGCCCCCCTCATCCGCATTTTGAATCGCCAAGGTGATGGTGAAATTATTTGTATCATAATGCCATGGAAAGCCCTCACCTTCATCGGCGGTATTGACAATCACATCGGCAAGCGGGTCAGCATAGCGATAGAATTTTTCCTGGCGCAAACAGCTTTTGATAAAGGGGTCAAATGCCGGGAAATCATGGATGGTACGAAGGGTGCCTGTTTTTTCAAAATTATCTGCGGGGATAAAGGCGTTTGATCTGTCAAAAAATTGTCGTCTTGGATCATCCTCAGGCAGGGTGGGATCATCTGTGGTGAAATAGGGGTTGGTACGGTTAAATGACCGGTGCGCTAGATGGGCCACATTATCAGCTTCTTGTGTGAGCTGCCTGATGGCCTGAGGCGTTAAAAACCCTTTGAGAACAGCGCAGCCGACATCATCAAGCTGGGCTTGGATATCAGCAATCAGCGCTTGTTTTTCAGCGCCGTCTTGGTCAATAGGATAGCGTTCAAGGTCGATTAAATCTGCGATGTCGCTCATGCTAATCCCCCCCTTTTATCGTAGTTTTTCAAAAAGGAAGCAGGCTTGTCTAGCAAAAAATAGATGACTTATCGCCAACGAGGTCCAAAGAACCATGCGACAAGGCTATAGCGTGTTCCTGCTGTGACGGGGCTGACTTTGTGACGCAGATAAGAGGGAAAAAGGATCAGCGTGCCCTTGGCTCTGAAATCAGCCGTTGTTTTGACCTCTTCAAATTCAAAATCGCCGCCCTCATAGCTGTTAGGCGCGCTTAGTTGAAGGCTCACAGATATTTTTCTGTCTTGTTCATCTTGCGATGACCAATGCACATCATGATGCCAGTCATAATGACCTTGATAGCGCGCGTCATAACAGGTGAATTGCATATCAGCTTGGTCTGTCACATCAAGGCCAAAAGAGGCGTCATTCACACGCTGAACATGAGCCCACAAACGGTCTTTCAGCCACTGTGATGACAGCCACGCAATTTGGCTTTTACGAAGCGTCTCAGCATTATCTGCGGTTGAAAATACCGTGCCATCTTGTAATGCTGATTTATCTGCGAGCGCAAATATTTCTGCTATCTCTGCCTCATCAAAGGCATGTGGAATAACATCAAATAGCTGGCGCATTACTACCCTTTCTTGCGTGGTGCTTTTTTGTAAGGTTTAGCCGTTTGTTATCTATTTGTATAGCGGACTGACGCAATGGCTTGCTGTTATGGCATTATCAGGTAAGGTCAAAAGGTGGCGCAATTACGCTTGAGGGAGTGATATGGCTAAAGACGATCATGCTTCTGCGGAGCAACAACCGCAATCAGCTTTTTCGCGTATGTGGCATTATCGCCCTGATGTGCCGATTAAGACAGCGCCGTATTTTACCACGCGCCCCTCTCTATCTCAGATGATTGCGTGGACTTACCGGCAATGGTTATTTGTCACAGAGCGTTCTATTCTGCTGATTATAACCACTGTGTCTTTTCTGTTTTTTCAGCCTGAATTAGCCGTGATGACAGAATTGGAATGGGGCTGGATTCTTGGGCTATATGGCCGCAATCTTATTTTAATGTGCGCTGTGGCAGGTGGTTTGCATTTCTATTTTTACAAAAAGAACGCCCAAGCAGATATGTTGCGCTATGATACCCGTACATTGGCAGATAAGCAGGCGCAATTCACCTTTGGCAATCAGCTTCATGATAATATGTTTTGGACATTGGCAAGTGGGGTGAGTTTTTGGACGGCTTATGAGGTCTTGCTCTTTTGGGCAATGGCAAATGGCTTTGCGCCTGTGATGGTGTTTGCAGAAAGTAAAGCGCTGTTCATCTTGATGATATTTTTGACTCCCTTGTGGATTTCATTCCATTTTTATTGGGTGCATCGCGCGCTGCATTGGGGGCCTTTATATCGCATCTCTCACGCTTTGCATCACCGTAATACGAATGTGGGGCCATGGTCTGGGCTGTCTATGCATCCGATTGAACATCTCTTGTTCTTCTCTTCTATCCTTATCCATTTTGTTGTGCCATCAAGCCCGTTTCACATCCTATTTCATATGCAGCACCAATCACTGACCGCTGCAACATCGCATACAGGCTATCAGGCAGTGCTTGTGGGGGATAAAAGCTATCTTGCCCTTGGTACATTCCACCACCAAATGCATCATCGGTATTTTGATTGCAATTATGGCAATTTGGAAATGCCGTGGGATAAATGGTTTGGCTCATTCCATGATGGAACAGAAGACAGCCACGAGGCGTTTAAAATGCGCAAAAGAAAAATGATGGCAAAATCATAGGCAGGACAGATTTTTGTATCTCAATCTAATTTAGTCTTAATCCTGTTTGCGGATCAAAATAGGATAATTTGCTCATATTGAATGTGAAGGTCATTCTTTCACCTGAGGCGGCTTTCGTATCGCCTGGCACGCGGGCTGTTACTTCTTTGCCGCCAAGGCTTAACAAGACATAAGTATCTGCGCCGGCTGGTTCGACCACATCAACCAAACAGTCTGACGTTTCCAACCCCTTTGATTTGCGCAATGTCGCATCACCAATATCTTCTGGTCTGATGCCAATAATAACCTCATCAGGGAGGTTCTTAGCAGATGTGTCATGGAGCACCAACGGTTGTTCTGTGCCGCGATCAATGACCAATTCACAGCCCTTGCCATTTGTTTTGACCTTACTTGGGATAAGGTTCATTGCTGGTGAGCCCATGAAATCAGCCACAAATAGATTTGCGGGCGTTGTATAGATTTCAGATGGCGTTCCGATTTGTTGCACCACCCCGCCCTTCATAACGACAATTTTTGTGGCAAGTGTCATTGCTTCGATTTGGTCATGAGTCACATAAACCATCGAGGCACCAAGCTCCTTATGAAGCTTTTTGATTTCTGTGCGCATTTCAACACGCAATTTCGCATCAAGGTTTGATAATGGCTCATCGAATAAAAAGAGCTTTGGATCACGCACCAAGGCACGCCCCATTGCAACACGTTGTCTTTGACCGCCTGATAATTGACCGGGGCGACGTGATAGAAGCGCTTCGATTTGCAGCTGTTTTGCCACCTGTTCAAGCTTGGCTTCACGTGTTGCCTTATCAATGCCTCTTACCTTCATCCCAAAGGTAATATTATTGGCAACAGACATTGTGGGATAAAGCGCATAAGATTGAAACACCATCGCAATATCACGGTCTTTGGGAGACACAGATGTCATATCGCGCTCGCCAATAGAGATTGAGCCAGATGTAATTTCCTCAAGGCCCGCAATACAATTTAGCAACGTAGATTTGCCGCAACCAGATGGTCCAACAAGTACAAGAAAGTCACCCTCTTCTATTTGGACATTGACGTCTTTCAGTATGTTTAAGGCGCCATAATTTTTATGAAGGTTCTTGATATCTAAAATAGTATTCATAACGTTTTAACCCTTTACCGATCCAGCGGTTAACCCGCGAATAAAATATTTCCCAGCGAGAATATAAACAAGCAATGTGGGAAGTGCCGCAATAATGGCGGCGGCCATATCCACATTATAGGCCTTTACCCCTGTGGTTGAATTAACGATGTTGTTTAAAGCAACTGTAACCGGCTGTGTGCCTGCTTGAGAGAATGAGACGCCGAACAGAAAATCATTCCAAATTTGCGTGAATTGCCAAATGACCGTCACCACAATAATTGGCAGTGAAAGTGGTAAGAAGATTGACCAGAATATTCTGAAAAACCCTGCCCCATCAATTTTTGCCGCTTTGGTTAATTCTTGCGATATTGAAACGTAATAATTGCGGAAGAATAAGGTCGTAAAGCCAATGCCATAGACAACATGGACGAATATCAGCCCTTGTATGGAGCCTGCAAGGCCCATGATCCCAAGTAATTTTGCCATAGGTAATAGGACAACTTGGAAGGGGATGAAGCAGCCAAATAACATCAAAGCAAAGATGATATCTGCGCCTTTGAAGCGCCATTGTGCAATAACATAGCCGTTCAACGCGCCAATAAATGTCGAGAGTAGCACCGCTGGTATCGCCAAACTGACCGAATTCCAAAAATAGGGTGAAAGCCCTTCACATTTAATGCCCGTACAGGCCTGTGACCATGCGATTTGCCATGCATCAAATGTAATGTCACGCGGTAGGGCAATTAATGAGCCAGAACGAATTTCATCTAAATGCTTTAATGATGTTGTCACCATCACAAATAAAGGCATGAGAAAATACAGCGCAAAGACGCTCAAAATGACGTAAAGACCAATGCGTAATATGACTGTCTGAGCCGTCTTCATCGATGAATTATATGTCTTATCCATGATTTTTCGACCGTAATTCTGAATATAAATAAGGGACAACAATTGCAAAGACGACGACCATCATGATCATAGCCGAGCTTGCCGCTTGACCAACATTACCGCGTGAAAATGCCATTGTGTACATATAGGTTGCAGGCAGGTCAGTCGCATAGCCAGGCCCCCCACCGGTGAGCGCAATAACCAAATCAAAAGACTTAATGGCAAGGTGCGCCAACACAATAAAGGCTGACATAAAAATCGGTGCCATTGATGGCATGATGATTGAGGTATAGATGCGCCATGTTGGAATACCATCTACCTGAGCGGCCTTGATGATTTCTTGGTCAACAGACCGAAGCCCTGCCAAGAATAAAGCCATAACAAAGCCACTAGCTTGCCATACGCCTGCGAGTGTGACGGCATAAATGGCTTTATCAGGGTTCACCAACCAATCAAATGTAAAGCTCTCAAACCCCCACCCTTGCACTGTCGCTTGCAGGCCAAGGCCAGGGTTTAATATCCATTTCCATGCGGTGCCTGTTACAATCAAAGACAATGCCATGGGATAAAGATAGATAGTCCGGATAAAACCTTCTGTGCGAATTTTCTGATCAAGTAAAATAGCAAGAAGCAGGCCAAGCACCATAGCGATGGCAATAAACAGCCCGCCAAAGATGAACATATTCTCAAAAGCGGTCTCCCACCTTGGTGAGGCAAAGAGCCTGTCATACTGAATTGTGCCAACCAAATCATATTTTGGGAGCAATTTGGATTTCGTAAAAGACACCCAAGCCGTCCAGCCAATAAAACCATAAACAAACACTAATACACCTGCGAATGAGGGCGTTAGCACCAGTTTTGGCATATGTTTTTCAAGCCAATGTATCATTAATCAAAACCTTAAAGAAAAAGAAGGTGCACCTATCGGAAAGACAGGTGCACTTTTGTTATTTATAGGCTGTTCGCAACAGCGTTTGCCAACATTTCAACAGCATCAGCTGATGACATATCAGAGTTGAAATGTGCTGTTACAACATCTGTGATAGCACCAGCTTGTGCACCGCGAAGTGCCATGCCATGCGCATATGATGGCAATAGAGAGCCGCCATAGTTGCTTGCTGCCATATCTTGTGCAGATGCGTGCGCACATGGGTCGAAATCATCCAATGCGACATCTGTACGTGCTGGGATTGAGCCTTTGTTCAGGTTGAATGTCTTTTGGAAATTCTGACCAACAATCAACTCAGCCAATAGTGCCTGACCTGCTTGTTTGTCTGCACCATCAACCGCAAACATGGCAAAGCTATCGACGTTATACAAGAAGCCTTCACCTGGTGTTGAGGCACATAGGAAATCAATACCAGGACGCTTGCCAGCGGCCAAGAATTCACCTTTTGCCCAGTCACCCATGATTTGGAATGCGGCTTCGCCATTCATGACCATTGCTGTTGCAAGGTTCCAGTCACGACCAGAGAAGTCAGCATCTACATAGCCACGCATTTTGCGCATTTGATCAAAGACAGCAACCATTGTGCTTGACTTTAATGTTGCCATATCCAATTCGACGAACGCCTTTTGGAAGAACTCAGGACCACCAATACCAAGTGCAACAGCTTCGAAAACTGTCGCATCTTGCCATGCTTGGCCACCATGTGCCAAAGGTGTGATACCTGCTGCTGCTAGCTTGTCAGCGGCTGCGTTGAACTCGTCCCATGTTGCTGGCATTGCGATACCATTTTTCGCCAATACATCAGCATTTGCCCAAATCCAGTCAATTCTGTGGACGTTCACAGGTGCAGCACACCATGAACCTTCACATTTCATGTGACCGGCAATATTGGCAGGCAATACATCTTCCCAGCCATTGGCTTCTGCCACAGCTGAGATATCAGCAAGCACACCTTCTTCGTACCATTCTTGGATTGAAGGGCCTTTAAGCTGAACAGCTGTTGGGGCATTACCTGAAAGAACACGCGCACGAAGCGCTGTCATAGCAGCGTCACCGCCACCACCAGCAACTGGCATATCAGTCCATACACCGCCGCGTGATGCAAATTCCTGCTGCAACACGGCAACAGATTTGGCTTCACCACCTGAAGTCCACCAATGAAGAACTTCAGCTTGTGGTTCGGCTTTGGCAGTTTGTGCTGCCATCACTGTCATAGCAGCGACTGCTGCAATACTCATAAAGTGTTTCATTTGAAAACCTCCCATTGAATCTCTACGAACCCTATAATGGGTATCTGCCCATTATGAAGAATCCAATGCAAAAAAGGAGATCTAAGCCTAAACGTGGAAATTAAATTTTTAAAATATTACCTATTGTTACTTTTATTCATGTATCTTTACACTAAAGT
>WTHV01000192.1 GCA_011525265.1 Alphaproteobacteria bacterium
TTTAAAAGATGTGTGGAAGACGCTTGTCTTTGATTTGTCGAAATGGCGCAATGAGGCAATGCCACGCGGCGCACTAGGCCCTGAGGGAGAGGTGATGCCGCCGCGTATCATCACAAGGCCACCATCTGCAGAATTGCGCCCTGATCAGCAAGACACAGACAGCCTGCCCCCTTATGAGGTGCTAGATGCGATTTTGCAGGCCTTAACAGAGGACATGGCGTCCCCTGATGAAATTATTGCACGCGGCTTTGATAAAGATGAGGTGCTTCGCGTCTCAAAATTATTGTTCCGCGCCGAATATAAGCGTTTTCAATCTGCCCCCGGGCCAAAGATTACGACCAGAGCCTTTGGCAGAGATAGACGCCTTCCTTTAACTTCAGGCTTTGTGCCTGCTAGCAAGCCTTAAATGGCGCCCTTATGGGAGATAGTAATTTGACAAGTTCACAGCCAAAAGTTCGCTTTGCCCCAAGTCCGACAGGTAAATTGCACGTTGGCAATTTACGCACGGCATTGGTGAATTTTCTGTATGC
The DNA here is from genome assembly GCA_011525265.1 of Alphaproteobacteria bacterium. Lineage (GTDB taxonomy): Bacteria > Pseudomonadota > Alphaproteobacteria > Puniceispirillales > Puniceispirillaceae > UBA685. The sequence continues at coordinate 531 of WTHV01000192.1, forward strand.
CAAAGCGCATAATGGCACCTTTATGCTTCGTATTGATGATACAGACACAGAGCGTTCAACGCCTGAATATGAAGCTGCTATTCGCGCTGACCTTGAATGGATGGGTATGGCGTGGGATTGTGAAGATAGGCAATCAGACCGCATAGGGCGTTATGATGAGGCGTTGGCCCATCTCATTGAAACAGGACGCGCTTATGCTTGTTATGAGACAGCAGAAGAGCTAGGCCTCAAGCGTAAAGCACAGCTTAATGCTGGCAGACCACCTGTCTATGATAGGGCAGCCTTAAAGCTGACAGCTGAGCAGATTGCCGCCTATGAAGCAGAGGGGCGCAAGCCGCATTATCGCTTCCGTCTGAATGATGCCGAAGTCCGCTGGACTGATTTGGTCAGAGGCGATGTGGCCTATCATATGTCGTCTTTGTCTGATCCTGTGATTATCCGTGAAGATGGCCGTTATATTTACACGCTTGCCTCTGTGGTTGATGATATTGACCATGGCATCACCACCATCTTGCGTGGTGAGGATCATGTGACAAATTCAGCGGCACAAATTCAGCTATTTGAAGCGCTAGGCGCACAAGCACCGCAAATGGGGCATTTGGCTTTATTGGCTGGCGCAGATGGTGAGGGTCTCTCAAAGCGCCTTGGCAGTCTATCTATCGAAGAATTGCGGACAAATGGCATGAGAGCGGTTGCGATTGCCTCACTTCTCTCACGCATTGGCACATCACAGCCCATTACAGCCTTTGCCTCACTGGCAGAGGTCATAGACGGGTTTGATATCGCACATTATGGCAGAGCCACGGCAAAATTTGACCCGTCAGAATTGGCCATGATCAATGCCAAGATTATTCAATCGCTCGATTTTGCAGATGTGGCTGATGAACTTTCTGACTTAGCTGTCACTGATGAAGCGTTCTGGCTTGCGGTGCGCGGTAATTTGGAAAAAGTCTCAGAAGCTGCTGATTGGTGGGCTGTCTGTCATAATGATATTGAGACAATCATCGAAGATAAGGCTTTGTGTGACGCGGCTATCACGGCTTTGCCTGACGGGCCTATCACGAGCGATATATGGAAAGACTGGACCAAGGCTATCAGCGCAGCAACGGGCGCGAAAGGCCGTGGGTTATTCATGCCATTGCGTCTTGCGCTAACAGGTCGCTCTGCTGGCCCTGAAGTGGCTGGCCTTTTGCCATTTATTGGCAGGGAACGTATTGTTAAACGCCTATCAGGTGGTGCCTAATGTCTTTGCGCTTATTCAATACGCTTGCTCGCGAAAAACAAGTCTTTGAGCCCATAGAGGCTGGCAAGGTTGGGATTTATGCGTGTGGCCCAACAGTCTATGACAATATTCATGTCGGCAATGCCCGCCCGCTAGTTGTCTTTGATGTTTTGGTGCGGCTTTTGCGCCATATCTATCCAGATGTAACCTATGTGCGCAATATCACCGATGTTGATGATAAAATTAACGCCCGCGCACATGAACGTGGTATCACCATCACAAAGCTGTGCGACGATACCATTGAACGCTTTCATCAAGATGCCGAAGCCTTGTTGGTACAAGCGCCTGATAGAGAGCCGCGTGCGACCCATCATATCGCTGAGATGATAGCGATGATTGAGACACTGATTGCCAAAGAACATGCCTATGAAGCGGAAGGTCATGTGCTGTTTGCGATTAATTCAATGGAAAGCTATGGGCAATTATCCAACCGCACGCTTGAGATGATGCGTGCTGGTGCGCGTGTTGAAATTGCGCCTTATAAGCGTGATGCGGGCGATTTTGTGCTGTGGAAGCCATCTGATGAAGGCGCGCCATCATGGGATAGCCCATGGGGTAAAGGGCGCCCTGGTTGGCATATTGAATGTTCAGCCATGTCAGCAAAATATCTTGGCACAATTTTTGATATTCATGCTGGTGGTCTTGATTTGATATTCCCACACCATGAAAATGAAATCGCGCAAAGCTGTTGTGCGCATGATAGCCAAGATATGGCGCGGTTCTGGGTGCATAATGGCTATGTCACAGTTGATGGCGAGAAAATGTCAAAATCTCTTGGCAATTTCACCACCGTTCGTGATGCGCTTGAAAAACATCGTGGTGAGGCGGTGCGTTATGCACTGTTAAATGCCCATTACAGAGCGCCTCTTGATTATTCAGAAAATGCCGTGGCAGAAGCAAAGCAAGCCCTTGATAGGCTCTATCGTGCGGCAGGTGATGCCGCGCCGGCACAGGCGCCTGACGCTGATTTCATGGCCGCATTATCAGATGATTTAAACACGCCGCTTGCGCTATCTGTCTTGCACAAGTTGGCAAAGCAGGCCAATCAAGGTGATGGCACTGCGGCATCATCATTAAAGGCATCTGCGATGATGATAGGGCTTTTGGTGCAAGATGAAGAGAGCTGGGTGCGCGGTCAAAGCGCTGAAGGCGGTCTATCTGATGATGAGATTGAAGCCCTGATAGAAGAGCGCCAACAAGCACGCAAGGCGCGTGATTTTGCGCGCGCTGATGCTATTCGTGATACATTATCTGGCGCAGGGATAGCCTTGCTTGATAGCGCTGATGGCACAAGTTGGGAGCGTCAATAAATCAGTCAATGATACGGCAATTTGCTAAAATGACTGAAGTTTCGTAAAACAATGCACAATCATTCTTTTCGCCAGTAATGGCATAGCTAAAAAAAGGCAATCGAGGCCCAAACATGACAAGCGAGCGCGTCTATTTATTCGATACCACCTTAAGAGATGGTGGACAAACCAGAGGTATTGATTTTTCAGTGGCTGATAAAATCGCTATTTCAGGTGCGCTTGATGACTTTGGTATTGATTACATCGAAGGGGGCTGGCCAGGTGCGAACCCGACAGATGATGCGTTTTTCTCAAGCCCGCCTGATTTTAAATCAGCCAAGTTTGTGGCCTTTGGTATGACAAGACGTGCCGGGCGCTCAGCAGATAATGACCCCGGCCTTGCGGCTGTGCTTGGTGCGCAAACAGATGGCACCTGCTTGGTAGGCAAAACGTGGGATTTCCACGTCGAAACAGCCCTCAATATCTCATTACAAGAAAACCGTGAGATGATCACATCATCCATTGCCGCTATCGTTGCCAAAGGGCGCGAGGCTATGTTTGATTGTGAGCATTATTTTGATGGGTTCAAAGCCAATAAAGAATTTGCGCTATCTTGTGTAAAAGCGGCTTATGAGGGCGGGGCGCATTGGGTTGTGTTATGTGATACAAATGGCGGCTCCTTGCCTGATGAAATTTATGAGATTGTCGCAGAAACAAAGGCATTTTTGCCTGAGGTTAATTTAGGCATTCATTGTCATAATGACACGGGCATGGCAGTGGCAAATTCGCTTGCCGCGGTTAAAGCAGGGGCGCGTCAAATCCAAGGCACGATCAATGGCCTAGGGGAACGTTGTGGTAACGCTGACCTTATCACGCTGATACCAAATCTGATGTTAAAGCTTGGTTATCAGACCAATATTTCTGCTGATAAATTGCCTAAGCTGGTGGCT
>WTHV01000239.1 GCA_011525265.1 Alphaproteobacteria bacterium
GCTCGGAGATGTGTATAAGAGACAGCTGTTTGAACTGTGCCATCAAAACGATAGCTATCATCGCTTAATTCCCATGATGCAAGCGCCTTGCCAAGATGAGAGTCGCCCCATTGCACATGATAAACTAAATCATAATTATGCGTCTCTGCTTTTACAATTTGCAAAGATGTGAAAAGGCATAAAATAGCGATGAGAAATAAGCGGCAAGCTAACATCAAATAAACAGCCTTTCACGAAACAGAACAACAAAACATCCCACTATTATGCCAAACATAGCGCTTTTCCTAAAAATTACTAGCCTTATAAACGCTAGTGCCGTGGCTAATGAGGCGAGGTGACAGCTAATTGTGGATCGAGCCGCTTAGTGCCCCAATTAATTCGCCAGTCAAGATGCGGCCCCGTTGATCGGCCAGTAGAGCCAACCGTGCCGATGACCATTCCGCGCGTGACCTTATCACCCTCTTTCACAGCCATGGTTTCAAGATGAAGCAAAGTTGATGAGACCATCAGCCCATGGTCAATGATAATCGTGCCGCCTGTATAATAGAGATCATGCGCCATTGTGATGATGCCATCTGCAGGGGCTGTTACGGGGGTACCCTTGGGGGCGGCGATATCAATGCCATAATGCGGGGCGCGTGGTTTGCCATTTAAAATGCGTTGCGATCCATAAATACCGGTAATGGTACCTCTAAGGGGCCAGTCAAATCCGCCTGTTATAAAATCATCTTGAACAGTCTGGTGGCTACGCGCCACGATAACCGCCTCTCTATCAGCGGCAATGCGCGCTAAGGTCTCTTGTGGTGGGGTGACATATTTGCCTGCCAGACCTGTGATAGATTGCGTTTTATAGCGGCGCGCAGATGGCGTTAATGCCGTGTGATGGCGCGTGCCATCCGATGTGGTTATGATGAGGTGCTGTGTGGCCTCATCATCACGGTGAAAGCCAAAGGCGATATGGCCATGCGCACTTATCATTAAAGGTGTCTCATCAAGTGTGGCACTTGCCCCTTTTGATAATGTCAGTGTCAATAAGCCGCCTTGGGTGATGTGGCCATTATGTGCGGTTGTACCGGCAATTGGCACGCTATCTGCTTGTGCTGTGTGAAGACATAAAACCCCTGAAATAAGGACGCCAAACAGCGTTTTGTAATAATATCTCATGCAACATCTCCGTCTTTTGATAATGCGGCCGATTTGCGTTGTAAGCAACCTTGACAAGTTGTTAGCAGATAGGAATAAATAATAGACCGCTCATATTATTTTTGCCTGAAAAATAATCTCCTGTGCAAATAAATTTAATACAGTATTACCTGCCCATCTGATAGGAAGTTTGATGTCTGATTCTCATGAAAAAATCGTAATTATTGGTGCCGGTTCTGCTGGTTATACAGCGGCGATTTACGCTGCGCGTGCGAACATGCAACCTGTAATCTATACCGGCCTTCAGCCTGGTGGGCAGTTGACGATTACGACAGATGTCGAAAATTTCCCAGGTTTTGCTGATGTGGTGCAAGGCCCTTGGTTGATGAGCCAGATGGAAGCCCAAGCGGTCAATGTCGGCACAAGAATGGAATATGATATTATCACGGATGTTGATTTCAGCACCCGCCCCATAATGCGGGGCGCGTGGTTTGCCATTTAAAATGCGTTGCGAGCCATAAATACCGGTAATGGTACCAATAAGTGGCCAGTCAAATCCGCCTGTTATAAAATCATCTTGAACAGTCTGGTGGCTACGCGCCACGATAACCGCCTCTCTATCAGCGGCAATGCGCGCTAAGGTCTCTTGTGGTGGGGTGACATATTTGCCTGCCAGACCTGTGATAGATTGCGTTTTATAGCGGCGCGCAGATGGCGTTAATGCCGTGTGATGGCGCGTGCCATCCGATGTGGTTATGATGAGGTGCTGTGTGGCCTCATCATCACGGTGAAAGCCAAAGGCGATATGGCCATGCGCACTTATCATTAAAGGTGTCTCATCAAGTGTGGCACTTGCCCCTTTTGATAATGTCAGTGTCAATAAGCCGCCTTGGGTGATGTGGCCATTATGTGCGGTTGTACCGGCAATTGGCACGCTATCTGCTTGTGCTGTGTGAAGACATAAAACCCCTGAAATAAGGACGCCAAACAGCGTTTTGTAATAATATCTCATGCAACATCTCCGTCTTTTGATAATGCGGCCGATTTGCGTTGTAAGCAACCTTGACAAGTTGTTAGCAGATAGGAATAAATAATAGACCGCTCATATTATTTTTGCCTGAAAAATAATCTCCTGTGCAAATAAATTTAATACAGTATTACCTGCCCATCTGATAGGAAGTTTGATGTCTGATTCTCATGAAAAAATCGTAATTATTGGTGCCGGTTCTGCTGGTTATACAGCGGCGATTTACGCTGCGCGTGCGAACATGCAACCTGTAATCTATACCGGCCTTCAGCCTGGTGGGCAGTTGACGATTACGACAGATGTCGAAAATTTCCCAGGTTTTGCTGATGTGGTGCAAGGCCCTTGGTTGATGAGCCAGATGGAAGCCCAAGCGGTCAATGTCGGCACAAGAATGGAATATGATATTATCACGGATGTTGATTTCAGCACCCGCCCCTTTGTTCTGAAAACAGATGGCGGCAAGACTATCACAGCAGATAGTGTGATTGTCGCAACAGGCGCACAAGCGCGCTGGTTGGGTCTTGAATCTGAACAAGCCTTTAACGGTAAAGGTGTATCTGCTTGTGCCACCTGTGATGGGTTTTTCTATCGCGATAAGGATGTGGTGGTTGTTGGCGGCGGTAATACAGCCGTTGAAGAAGCGCTTTATCTGGCCAATATTTGCAAATCTGTCACCTTAGTTCACAGACGCGATACATTGCGGGCAGAGCAAATCATGCAAGATCGCTTGTTAAAGCACCCTAAAGTGACGATGGCATGGAACCGCGTTGTTGAAGAAGTTGTTGGTGATGATAAAGGTATGACAGCTGTTCGCCTATCATCTACCGCTGGTGAGGAAGAGCAAATCATTGAGGCTGACGGTATGTTTGTCGCCATTGGTCATGACCCTGCTACAGCGCCGTTTAACGGGGCAATCGATTTGGATGATGAGGGCTATATCATGGTAAAAACAGGCACAACACTAACATCCGTCGACGGTGTGTTTGCGGCAGGTGATTGTGTTGATAAAACATATCGTCAAGCTGTGACAGCCGCAGGTATGGGTTGTATGGCCGCACTTGATGCTGAACGCTATCTTGGCGCTCTAGAAGGCTAGCGCATTATCTGCGTTTAATGGTTGGCAATGATCCGCACTTCAGTGGCTTGCGGGCCTTTGCCATCATCGCTGATGAGAAGTAACAGATTTTGCCCCTCTGCAATGCTGCGAATGCCGCAAGCTTGCAATGTGCGTGAATGGATAAACACATCTTGCCCCGCCTCTTCTGCGCCTTGTATTTCAATAAAGCCATACCCCTTTAAGGGGTTGAAGAACTTCACAATCCCGCGCACTTCATTTTCACGCAAGACGGTGTCCTTGGGCAGGGATTCTGGCACCACACGTTCGACCGCGAGGATTTCCATGATCGCAGGGCCATCGTCATTGACGGCAACATCAATTTTTATGATATCGCCTGAATGGAGGAAATTCAGACCAAAGCGTTCAAGGACAGTTCGGTGAATAAAAATCTCATCCCCTTCAACGCTAACAAAACCATATCCACGGTGGTCATTATACCAAACGACCTCACCTTTATGTAAACCTGCTGTAATCATCTCTTTCGTGCCATTCCACAACCGTAAAATAATGATTATAGAATAGTGAAAGAAATATTAATTTTTGGTTAATTTCTATAAATGGTTGTAAAAATTTATGCCCATTTAGACGTAAATTTTGGAAAATTCTTATAAAATACTATTTAATAAAGCGATATGTTCAGTGATGGCATCACGAACGGCTTGCTTGTAATCTTGCAAAGTTGTGGCTGATTTGGCCTTGTCGCAAAAGATGATGCCGCGTGAGGAATTGACAAGCCCGCCCGTAAAGCATCCA
>WTHV01000040.1:0-1607 GCA_011525265.1 Alphaproteobacteria bacterium
TGTGTGAGCTTTTCAATATCATGACCTTTGGCAATCAGGCCTTGACATCATCAAGGCGCAAGCCATCAACCCATTGTGTCACAAGCATATCATGCGTACAAAGCTGCAAGTGCATTGCAGGAATTCTGATACCCTCATCATCAGCAAGATTCTCAGCTAATCTGCCACCTGCTGCTGCTTCCATGCGCAAATCGAGCTCTATTTCACATAATTGCTGGAATTCTTTTACCGCTTCGATAAGGCGCAAGCGTGCAAGGCCAGGTGTAGCTGATGAGATAAGCTGTGCCATACCCATAAAAAAGTCAGTGTCTTTTTGCATCTGGCGCGCAATTTGGGGGCGCAGTAATTTCACAGCGACCTGCTGGCCATCATGAAGTGTTGCTTTATGAACCTGCGCAATAGAGGCCGCGGCAACAGGGCTATCATCAAAAGTGGCAAACACACTTTCAATCGGCGCATCAAGGGCATGTTCCACTTGTCGTCTGGCACGATTGGCTGAAAAGGGCGGCAAGCGATCTTGCAATTGAGAGAGACCATAGGCCAAATCAGGGCCGATAAGATCAGCTCTTGTTGATAGCGCTTGGCCAAATTTTATAAAACCGGGCCCAAGCCGCTGTAATGCGTTGCATAAGGCAATGCCAGCATCTTTTTCAATACGCCCAAATGTGATGGCTTTATCTAAGATGGTAAGGGTGCGACGAAGCCATGATGGCAATATCGTGATTTTTGCAAAATGATGGAGCGCCCCTGCTCTGCCAAGGTGCCAGCCAATAATAGGGAGGCGGTAAAATAATTTTAAGCGAAGGCTAAGGGCGCGCATGATCAATCCAACTTCCAACCAGAATGAATCGCGGCAATACCACCCGACAAGTTACGGTAGCGCACTTGTGCAAAACCAGCGGTCACCATCATATCAGCAAGCGTAAATTGGTCAGGAAATTGGCGGATTGATTCGACAAGATATTGATAAGATTCTCGATCCTTTGCAACAAGCTGTCCCATATTTGGCAAGACTTTGAATGACCATTCATCATAGATTTTGGATAATAGCGGGTTTTCCACTGATGAGAATTCCAAGCAACAAAAACGACCACCCGGCTTTAAAACACGGTGAATCTCAGCCAATGCCACGTCACGGTTTGTGACATTACGCAAACCAAAGGCGATGGTGGCTCTATCAACACAGGCATCTTCAAGTGGTAGGGCTTCTGCATTGCCCGTAATCCACTCAAGCTTATCTTTATGAGGTTGCATCACTTTGCGCGCTTGGCCTGCCAGAAGCATTTCTTCGTTAATATCAACGATTTTCACATGGCCGCCCCCGCGCTTTATAAAGCGCAATGCCACATCCCCTGTGCCACCTGCCAGATCAAGTAATGTTTGGTGTGGGCGTGGTGCCAGCCAATCCATCAGCGCATCTTTCCATAAACGATGCACGCCCATGGACATCAAATCATTCATGACGTCATAATTTTTGGCAACTGAGTTAAAGACATCTTTGACGCGTGATTCTTTCTCCGCACGTGGCACGGATTGAAAGCCAAAATCAATTTCGTCATTTATATTGTCACTCATAGTATCACTCATAATCTTAACGATGGCCCTAA
>WTHV01000040.1:1707-4024 GCA_011525265.1 Alphaproteobacteria bacterium
TCGTCATTTATATTGTCACTCATAGTATCACTCATAATCTTAACGATGGCCCTAATGATGGTGCCTTGTGGATCACGCAAGCCACTTGTCTGTTATTATAATCATATCGCCGCATGGTTAAATCAGCGTCAAAATAGGCGCTATTTTGCCTTCTTCCTTTGATTTAGTCTAGCTATGGGCTAAATGCAAATAAGTGGTGCATTTTATAACAATGTAAATGCGTGCTTAGTCGCTTAATATTATGCCGTAAAGATAAGGTTGCTTTTCCCATGCCCGAATTGCCAGAGGTTGAAACCGTCAAAGCAGCCCTTGTGCCTGTCATGACAGGGGCAAAAGTGCGTTATGCTGAAATCAGACGCCCTGATTTGCGTTTTCCCCTACCAACAAATCTGAAAAGTTTCCTTGAAGGTGGCACTATAACCTCAGTTAAAAGGCGTGCGAAAATTATTCTCATCAGGGCGGCAAACCATGTGATGATGTTGCATCTAGGTATGTCAGGCTCTGTTCGTATCTCTGATCACAAACCCAATAGCCAGCCGCATGACCATGTTGAAATCGCTGTGGAAAAGCAGGGGCAGTCTCATTGGATTGTCTTAAATGATCCGCGTAGATTTGGCTATATTGACCTTGTGCATGAGAGGGATTTTAACAACCATAAATCCATCGCCGCTCTTGGCCCTGAACCTGTTTCGATAGCAGATGACCCAGAACCAGATAATGTGCTTGATATCGCTTATTTGAACAAGGCGTTAGAGGGGGCAAAGGCGCCGATCAAATCATTCTTGCTTGATCAAAGGCAAATTGCTGGGCTTGGTAATATTTATGTCTGTGAGGCATTGCATCGTGCAGGCATATCGCCAAAGCGCAAAGCCTATTCGGTAAAGGGCAAGCGCGCTGCACGCCTCCTGCCTGCGATTCAAGATGTCTTGCATGAGGCGATAGGACAAGGCGGGACATCTTTGCGCGATCATAAACAACCAGATGGCAAGCTGGGCTATTTTGTGCAATCACTCAAGGTCTATGGCAGAGAGGGTGAACCATGCCTGGCGTGCGATACACCCATTATCAGCATCAAACAATCAGGGCGTGCCAGTTTCTATTGCTCGATTTGCCAAAGATAGGTAGCATTAAGCGGATAGTCTAGCTTTGCTGGGCGCGCTTAACTAGGATAATTATGATGACAAGATCAGCATTGCGCTTATTCACATTACCGTTTCTTGCCATTGTCGCTTTCATGCTTATCAGTGGCATGGCGCGCGCTGATGAGACGCTTGGATGGGTGGGCGATTTGCCTGTGCCATCACAAGCGTTAATTGATACGCAATCATCGGTTAATTTTGATTCGCCATCAGGGCGTGTGATTCAGTTCACTTTTCAAATTGCCCTAACAGAGGGTGATGTGATGGCCTTTTATCAAGATGCCCTACCAGAGTTAGGCTGGGTGCTTGGGGCTGAGGGCTATGAGCGCGGCAATGAGCGTATGACCATCATAAAGTCAGCGATTCAAGATTCGCGTGCGCATACCGCCTATGATGTGGTGGTATCACCTCTCAAGTAAGTCCCAATTCATCACAGGACAATTTCACACCCTGTCTTTGCATCATGTTCAAGGCGCTGTGCCAATAGCGGTATGGTAAGCATAGGTTGGAAAAGGCTTGACTTGTCTGGCACACAGACATATATACGCAACTCAAGATTCACTAAGTTATATGAGGGCCTCACATGGCAAATCATAAGTCTGCAAAAAAGCGTATCATCAGAAACGCAAAGCGCGCTGAAATCAACGGCGCTCGTATTAGCCGTATTCGTACTTTCATCAAGAAAGTTGAAACAGCTATTACCGCTGGTAACAAAGACGAAGCACAACAAGCGCTTCGTGAGGCACAGCCTGAAATTATGCGTGGTGTGAGCCGTGGTGTTATCCACAAGAACACAGCATCTCGCAAGATGTCTCGCTTGTCAGCACGTGTGAAAGCTGTATCTGCTTAAATCACCTTGTTGCAAGATGTGACAGCGCTGTCTGTCTGTAGCAAGACACCATATTCGAATAGTTAAAAGACTGCCCTAGCATATGCTGGCGGTCTTTTTGTTTTTAAGGGGGTCTTTTTTATCAGCATCAACCTATGGCTAGTTATGGCAAAGTGATTCTGGTGCCTGCTAGCTGATTCGGTCAAATCACTTTCGCAAGGCAGGGGCTTGATTCATTGTAATTTTTACAAAATCACCCTGCTAAAAATACAAAAAAATTATGTCTCATGGACGAGAAATGACGATCATTCTGTCAAGCTAAAAGAGTCTGTTTTTTGCAACTTTATTT
>WTHV01000116.1 GCA_011525265.1 Alphaproteobacteria bacterium
TAAAAAAGACAGCCTTCATGCCACATTGGAAAAGGCAGGCATTGTACCAGATATTTGGAAAGACAACTATTTTGCAGGCCACCATAATAGACGCCGCGCACGGCTTGCAATCAGGCGTCGAAAAGAGGATGTGCTTATCGGCTTTCGCGAACGTGCTTCTCATCAAATTATCTATCCAACACGCTGTGTTATCCTAGCAGAGCCTTTGATGACACTTATCGAGGAGATGCGCGCAAGCCTTCTTCTGTCGCTTGAAGATGGCATGACTGGCGAGGTTGATATCACCTTATGTGATAAAGGATGTGATGTGGTCATCCATTGTGATAGCCCATGGTCGCAAAAGACCCTCACACAGCTCACAGCTGCTGCGGCACAATCAGATATTTCGCCAGATATTTTGCGCCTATCCTTGCAAGAAAAGAATGAGCCGGCAACATTACTCTTTGTCAAAGAAGCGCCGACGATCTCATGGCAATTACCAGATGGCACAAGCCGCCAAAGTGCTTCTTTACGCCCCTCACCTGCCAGCTTTTTGCAAGCTGATGCCGGCGCTGAGGCTATTATGCAACAAGATGTCTTTGAGGCATTAAAAGGATCAGAGACTATTATCGATCTCTTTGCTGGAAGCGGCACATTAAGCGCGCCCTTATTATTCCAATCACCACCACCAAAGATTTCAGCCTTTGATTCCGTGCCTGATGCCCTAAACGCCTACAGCGCTATTGCTGATAATCATGGCCTCTCAATGCACCTTGAGACAACAACGCGTCATCTATTTGATGCCCCGCTTACCGCCAAGGAATTAGAAGGCGTTGATGCTATGATCATCGACCCGCCCCGCAGTGGAGCGGGCGCACAAATGCCTGCCCTTGCCGCAAGCACTATTCCCAAACTTATGATGATATCATGCAATCCACACAGCTTTGCCAAAGATGCGGCAATGCTATTAGAGGGTGGGTATCATTGTGAATGGGCGCGCTTGATTGACCAATTTGCCCTGACAGCCCATTGCGAGATTATAGCCTTTTTCACAAAAGAGATTGAAGAGGTATAGAGGCGTGAAAAAGCATACCCTAACGATTCATGGTCATATGACATCTATCTCTCTTGAGGATGAATTTTGGGATGCGTTAAAACAAGCCGCATCAGAGGAGAATATCTCTGTCCAGCGTCTTGTCGCCCAAATAGATGAGGGGCGAACCACGGGCCTGTCATCTGCCATTCGAGTCTATTTATTCAAACGCTTGGCAGAGCGGGCATAATCAGGCACAGTAAAGTCTGAATTTGATTAACATTATCTGTTGTAACATCTATGCGTCTTGCCATCCTTCAAACAGGTCATAACAACCCTGCTCTGCCACAAACATTGCGCGCCTATCCGCAAATGTTTAAAGACCTGCTTGCGCCATTGGCACCAAATCAGGATGTGGAATTCACAACATATCGCGTGGTTGATGGTGAATTTCCGAGCGATATTCATGATCATGATGGCTATATCATCACAGGCTCTCGTCATGGCGTCTATGAAGATTTGCCCTTCATTGCGCCTTTAATGAGATTTATCCAAGATTGTTTTGCCCATAATATCCCGCAAGCTGGCATTTGTTTTGGCCATCAAGCCTTGGCACAAGCTCTTGGTGGGCGTGTTGAAAAATCAACAAAAGGCTGGGGTGTCGGCATCCGCAAAGTCAATGTCGTCAAAACCACAAATTATATGGAAGAAGGCTCTGATACTATTGATCTGATATATGTGCATCAAGATCAGGTCTTAGACTTGCCAGAAAATGCTGTGCATCTAGCAGGTGATGAATTTTGTCCAAATGCGGCCTATGCAATTGGCGATACTGTTTTCTCTGTTCAGGGTCATCCTGAGTTTGATAAGGGCTATGTACATGAGCTATTGGCTATCCGTGGCAAAGATATGGGCGCTGAGACGTGCAAACAAGCATCCGCTAGTCTTGCAGGCGATCATGAAGGCATTCGTGTCGGCAAATGGATCATGGCCTTTTTTGCCCAAGCTCTGGCAAAAAACACAACAGCGCAGTAGCACCTTTTTATCCCTATCCTCCACTCATTTTGCCTATGAGGTTCTCGCATGACTTATGTTTTGGGACTTGATACAGGTGGCACATTTACAGATGCCGCCCTTGTTGATACGAGCGCAAAAACAGGCGCAACTGAAGGCGTCATGATCGCAAAGGCAAAATCTTTGACAACACGTCAAGATTTATCCATCGGCGTGGGCGGCGCTATGCAAGCGGCAGTGGAAAAATGGGGCGGCAACCCCTGTGATATTGCACTTGTCTCACTCTCAACCACCCTTGCGACAAATGCTGTGGTCGAAGGTGTTGGCGGTCGTGTGGGTCTGATCCTTATTGGGTTTGATGAAGGGGCATTAGAGCGTGCTGACCTTGCCAAAGCCCTTGGCAGTGACCCGCATTATTTCATTCAAGGTGGCCACCGTAATGATGGTGCACAACAAGCCGCTCTTGATAAAGATGCCTTAAAAGACGCCGCAACAACCCTCAAAAGTGACGTCTCTGCCTTTGCGGTAGCAAGCCATTTTGCGACACGCAATCCAGAACATGAAATTGCGGCACGTGATATTCTGCGTGATATCACAGGCTTGCCAGTCACCTGCTCACATGAATTATCATCAAGCCTTGGCGGCCCAAGACGTGCGCTTACCGCCATGCTCAATGCCCGCTTAATCAATTTGCTTGAACGGCTGATTGAAGCAACGTCACAGCAAATGAAAACCCTTGGCCTGGACTGCCCTTTGATGGTTGTCAAAGGTGATGGCTCTTTACTAAAAGCTGATTTTGCGAGAACGCGCCCTGTGGAGACCGTTCTCTCAGGGCCTGCGGCCTCACAAGCAGGTGCGGCTTTTCTCGCAGGGGCAAATACAGCCCTTGTCTCAGATATTGGCGGCACAACCACTGATATTGCTTACCTACGCGATGGCGCACCAGGCTTAAATGCTGATGGCGCTTTTGTTGGCGGTTGGCGTACAATGGTTGAAGCGGCAGATATCAGAACATCTGGCCTTGGCGGTGATTCAGAAGTGACACCGCAGAGCAGAGGCCTGCAAAAAGGCCTCTTGTTGGGGCCAAGGCGCGCGATACCGCTGTCACTTCTTGCACGTGATTGGCCGCAAGCGGTTGAAATATTAGAAGCGCAGTGGCAAAACCCTGTACCGCAAGCAACAGATGGCCGCTTCATCATGCCAATGATGCCAAATGGCATTCCTAATTGGCTTTCAAAATCAGAAGCACGCTTTGCCCAGACCATTGCTGAAACAGGCACTTGTGCGCTTGCCGACATTGCCACCTCACAGGTTGCACTTGGTGCGGTTGACAGGCTGATAGGGCGCGGGCTTGTGGCACTCTCAGCCTTTACCCCCACAGATGCCGCTCATGTATTAGGACAGTTTGACCAATTTAACGAAGCGGCCGCGCGTTATGGTGCGATGCTTTTAAGTCGCCAGAAAAATGGTGTTGGTGAGGCAAATGCCGAAAGCCCAGAGGCCGTATCGCAAGCAACGCTTGATACATTGACAGAACGCTCTGCGCTCTCTCTTCTTGATGCCGCCTATGCTCAAGATGGTTGGCCAGAGGGGACAGCCACCACTAATCCCCTTGTGCGTCATGCGCTTTATCAGCCAGATGACAGCCAAGCACTTGTTAAAAATAGCGTTCATTTAGGCGTGCCATTGATTGCACTTGGCGCCTCTGCTGCCACCCATTATCCCGCCATCGCCAAATTGCTTGGCGCCGAATTGATTGTCCCAGATCATGCTGATGTGGCAGGCGCAGTTGGTGCGGCCGCAGGCTCTGTGCGCCAACGGGTGCTGATTACCATCACTCAGCCAGCCGAAGGGCGGTTCCGCGTGCATTTGCCAGAAGGGCCAAAAGACTTACAAGATAGAAGCGAGGCCTTTGCCCTTGCCCATCAGACAGCAGAAGCCTTAGCCAGAAGCAGAGCTGCCCAAGCTGGCGCATCTCAGG
>WTHV01000202.1 GCA_011525265.1 Alphaproteobacteria bacterium
GGTTAATGAAGAGGTAATTAAATTAGATAATTCTTATTTTTATAGTGACCTAAGCCGGTAAGTGTGGTGATGCAAATGGACTATTTCAACTCTTTTGCATCAGCAAGGCGTGCCATTTTGGCAAGTCCCATTTCATAAGGTTCGGCAGGGCTTATCGTCCCTTTGAATCGACCGCTTTGGTCATAAAGATACACAGAAGACGAGTGATCAACGAGATAATCATCACCAGTGCCAACCTTTTGCGCAAAGATACCGAATCGGGTAAGAGCCTCTGCCACCGCGTCTTCTTGCCCTGTGATGCCAATAATATCACCACCAAAAAGGCTGACATAATCTGCCATTTGAGCGGGGGTATCGCGTGCTGGGTCAACGGTAAAGAAAACCAGCTGAACCTCTTTTGCATTCGGGTCCTTTTGGACAATCTCTGCTTTCATATCTGCCATTTGTGACAGGCTTGTCGGGCAAATATCGGGGCACCATGTAAAACCAAAATAGATGGCCGTTGGCTTGCCAAGTAAATCTTGGGCAGAAATCGCTGTGCCATCATGGCGCGTTAGCTGGAAATCAGATGCCGAAAGGCTTGGAAATAATTCTGGCTTCTCATCTCGCAAATACTTATCGCCTAACAGGCCTGCGATGATCGCAAGACAACCAAGGGCAAAAATAAGGATATTTCGCTTCATGATTTGGGTCATTTCCAATTCACCTCTTTTCACTTTGAAAGGGCCGACAAGGCTAGCGAGTATGTCATAACAAAAATAGGCCGCGCAGAGCTAGTTTCATTATGTCGCATCTTGCCAATCAAAAGTGATGCTTTCACCTTTCCTTTTTCCGACAATATTCGATATAACAAACACATAAGACAATCTGCGCTAGGGGCGCACTATCATGAAATATAGGACATAGGATAGAATGACATCATTATTACTCTTAATTGATAGCATCATTTCTTTATATATTTGGAGCCTTGTTGCCTATGTGGTGGCAAGCTGGCTGATTGCCTTTAATATTATCAACCCATGGCAGCCGACAATCCGCCTTATCTTGAATACATTAAACCGTATTCACGACCCCTTAATGAGCCGCATTAGAGCTGTTCTACCAAATTTAGGCGGGATTGATATCAGCCCTATTATCCTTTTATTGGCGGTGCAATTTTTGCGGAATCTGCTATTTGAATATTTAGCCTAACCTTATTTAGCCATCCCCTTGACTATCGCTCTTATCGTGCGACATCTATGATGAAGAGCGAACCCTCACCTAGCGCAACAAACAGCGCATTGACGCAAAAAAGAAGAGTAGTATGGATACAGAAAAACTGGTCATGATGGTAGCCCTAGCCGCAGTTGGTGGCATCTTATTCTGGGGTGTTATCACCATGGGACGCGGCGGTGAATATAATAAGAATAATTCCAATAAATTAATGCGCTGGCGTATTATCCTTCAAGCGATTGCTCTTGTAATTTTCATCCTTATCCTCTGGTTCAGAGAGCCGCGCTAAACCTTTTCTGCATTACTTATAACATCGTCACAAAAGAGATATTTCAATGGTAAAATTAAACAAAATCTATACACGCACAGGCGATAGTGGCGAGACATCACTGGTCAATGGCGCGCGCGTATCAAAACATTCACGCCGCCCCGCTGCCTTTGGCGAAGTTGATGAGGTAAACTCAGTTATCGGCCTTGCCCGCCTTAACAGTACTGGCGAGACAGATGAGATGCTCGCCCGCATTCAAAATGACCTCTTTGACCTTGGCGCAGATTTGGCAACGCCAGAGACTGATAAGCCTGCTCTGCGCATTACCAATGCCCAAGTGACACGCCTTGAGGCGGAAATTGATTCGATGAATGCTGAATTAAACCCGCTCACCTCCTTTATTTTGCCAGGTGGCACACAAGTGTCAGCATGGCTTCATATGGCGCGCACAGTCTCTCGTCGTGCCGAGCGCAGAATGACTGAATTAGCCATTGAAGAGCCCGTGAATGAGGCTGCAATGCAATATATTAACAGGCTTTCTGACCACCTGTTCGTCCTTGCACGACGCATGAATGATAATGGCGCGGCAGACATATTATGGGTGCCTGGCGATAATAGCTAACGAGCCTGATAGTCCATTGCTTTTTTGTTTCGTGAAAAAAATGGTGATTTTTTCATTTACTTGTGGCAAATGTGACGGACAAACACGAAAATATGTCATAACTACGCTAAATATGGCTCGTGAGATAGGATAACTATCAAAGATAGACGCTACAAAGGAATTTGGCTCCTGTTATATTGTCCAAGGACGGATAGCAGGCGCACGGGAAAGGAAAAGCGATGAAAATTTTGGTGCCTGTAAAACGCGTTATTGATTATAACGTAAAAGTGCGCGTAAAAGCTGATGAATCAGGTGTTGAACTTGCCAATGTTAAAATGGCAATGAATCCTTTTGATGAAATTGCAGTTGAACAAGCCTTGTTGCTAAAAGAAGCTGGTCAAGCTGATGAGGTTGTTTTGGTTTCTGTAGGCCCAACACAATCACAAGAAACAATTCGCACAGGTTTGGCGATGGGTGCTGATAGAGGTATTCACATTGAAGCCTCTCACGATACTGAGCCGCTAGCGGTTGCGAAATTGCTGAAAGAAGTTGTGGCAAGAGAAGAGCCAGGTCTTGTACTTTGTGGCAAGCAGGCGATTGATGATGACAGCAACCAAACAGGCCAAATGCTGTCTGCGCTTCTTGGCTGGTCACAAGCAACCTTCGCATCAGGCGTCGAGATTGCTGGCGATAAAGCCAATATCGTGCGCGAAGTTGATGGCGGTCTTGAGCATATTACTGTTGCAATGCCAACTGTTATCTCAGTTGATTTGCGCTTGAACGAGCCACGCTATGCCTCTTTGCCAAATATTATGAAAGCAAAGAAAAAGCCGATTGATAGCCTTAGCGTTGAAGAGCTTGGTGTTGATACAGCCTCTCGCTTGGCTGTAGTAAAAGTTGAAGAGCCTGCTGCACGTGCGGCTGGTATCAAAGTTGGTTCAGTTGATGAGCTTGTCGAAAAATTGAAAAACGAAGCAAAGGTGATCTAATTATGGCTATTCTTGTACTTTGTGATCATGATGGCGCCGCTTACGGAAGCGCGACGCTAAATGCAATTGCTGCTGCTGCCCAAATTGGCGGTGATGTAGATGTTCTTGTTGCTGGCCATAATGTCGGTGATATTGCATCACAGGCCGCTAAAGCAGATGGGGTTGCCCGTGTGCTTTGTGCTGATTCAGCTGAATTGGCAAATGGTCTGGCTGAAAATATTGCCCCTGTTATCTTGGCAATCGCAGATAATTACAGCCACATTTTGGCACCAGCAACAACCTATGGCAAAAACATCATGCCGCGTGTTGCAGCACTCAAAGATGTTGCACAAATCTCTGACATTATCGAAGTGATTGATGCCTCAACATTCAAGCGTCCCATCTATGCAGGTAACGCGATTGCCACTGTGAAAAGTGATGAGGCTGTTAAGCTTATCACGGTTCGCTCAACCTCATTCGAAGCGGTTGGTGAAACAGGTTCAGCAGCAATCGAATCAGCCTCAGCAGCTGGTGATGCAGGCCTATCTTCATTCGTGAAGTCAGAGCTATCATCATCAGAACGCCCAGAGCTAACATCAGCTGGTATTGTTGTATCAGGTGGCCGCGGTATGCAAGATGGTTCAAACTTCACAATGCTTGAAGGTGTTGCTGATAAGCTAGGCGCCGCTGTTGGCGCATCACGCGCCGCTGTTGATGCGGGTTTCGTGCCAAATGATTATCAGGTTGGTCAAACAGGCAAGGTGGTCGCACCAGACCTTTACATTGCTGTTGGTATCTCAGGCGCAATTCAGCACCTTGCAGGTATGAAAGACTCAAAGGTTATTGTGGCCATCAACAAAGATGATGAAGCCCCAATCTTCCAAGTGGCAGATTACGGCCTTGTTGCTGATTTGTTTGATGCTGTTCCTGAATTGGATAAAGCGCTTTAAGCCA
>WTHV01000122.1 GCA_011525265.1 Alphaproteobacteria bacterium
GCCATTATCTCTGCGAAATATTGCGCTATGCCCGTGCGGGCATTGTGTGATATCTGGACGATGTTCACTTCAAACATAGCATGGGCCAAAAGAGTCCCACAAATCCCACCAAATATTTGCACGATAATATAAAAGACCGCCTCGCGGGTGGATATTTCGCGCAACAAAGCCATGATGAGGCTAACCACAGGGTTAAAATGCGCGCCAGATAGCGGGGCAAATAACGTAATTAGGACAACCAAAATAGCGCCTGTTGCAATCGTGTTTCCAAGCAAGGCAACCGCATCATTTCCACCAGCAAGTCGTTCTGCCATTATCCCTGAGCCGACCACAGTACAAACCAAAAGTAATGTGCCAAGAAATTCACTGAGGTATTTTTGCTGCATCACGTGTCTGTCTTCCCACTTTGCCATGTGTGTTGTTCCGCGACCTGCCAGTTAAAATCACTATAGGGCAAGCCATACTATTATAAGATAGCGTGCTACCTTGGCAATACTCACTAGAATAAGAAATGTCACAAAAGGGGTGCGCAACAGACTTGCCGCAATCGTGATAGGATCGCCGACAATTGGCACCCAACTTGCTAGCAGAGAATATTTGCCATAGCGCTGATACCATTTTGTTGCCTTATCAAGCTGACTGGCAGAGATAGGAAACCATCTCCTATCGCGCCAGTGACTGGCAAATCGCCCAAGATACCAATTGACAAGCGCGCCAAGGATATTGCCTGCGCTTGCAATGGCGACAAGCATTAACACAGCCTCTGGTGCCTGATGGACAAGAAACGCAAGCCCCATCTCTGATTGTGCAGGTAAGATGGTTGCGGCAAGAAAAGCCGCTAGAAATAAGGCACCATATGACAGGGCGTCTGGCACGAGCGGCTCTCCTAATGTGCTATAATTCGACTAGCCTTTTGTAATCTGCTTTTTCGGATCATAAAAGGGGGTTTCGGTGATTTCAGCTGAAACAATCGCGTCTTTTGTCTCAACCTTTAGCTTTGTGCCAATAGCGCTATGTGCAACTGATACCATCGCAAGGGCAATTGTTTTCTTAAGGCGAGGTGAATAAACAGCTGATGTCACCTTGCCAATGACGCTTCCATCATAATGGACGGGCCAGAAAATCGTATTCGGCCCTGATAATGGTGGACAATCAAGGATAAGACCTACCTGACGACGCGCAATGCCATCTTTCTTGATTTGTTTTAGCGCCTCTTTGCCAATAAAATTATGCGGCGCATCAAGGCCAACAAGCCTATCAAGGCCAAGCTCAAACGGGTTGGTGTCGATATCCATATCGGCATGATAAGAGAGCATAGCGCCCTCAATGCGTCTGATAGATGAGGTGTGGCCAGGCTTTAGCCCAAATGGCGCACCAGCTGCCATGATCTTTTCCCACAGCTCGCTGCCTCTGCTGCCATCTTGCAGATAGATCTCATAGCCAAGCTCACTTGACCAGCCTGTGCGTGATACCACCAACTCCATGCCATCTAATGTCAGATGACGCAGCCAGTAATATTTCATTGTGCTAATCTCTTCACCAAAAAGCACCTTCATGATCTCGCCAGAATTTGGCCCTTGAAGCTGTAGGGGAGAGGCGTCAGGTTCATGAATATGAACATCGAGGCCAGCATTGACGGCAACACCTTGGGCCCATAGCAACACATCACTATCAGCAAGTGAAATCCAGAATTTATTTTCCTCTAGGCGTAACAAGATCGGGTCATTGATAATCCCGCCTTTTGCATTTGTGATAAGGATATATTTACACTGACCAACAGCCATCTTGCTCAAGTCACGCGGTGTCAAAAGTTGAACAAATTCTGGGGCATCGGGGCCGGTAATCTCAACCTGTCTTTCAACAGCCACATCACACAAAATCGCCTCATTAACCAAATTCCAGAAATTCTGTTCAGGGTCACCAAAATCGCGTGGAATATACATATGATTATAGACAGAAAAGCCTTGTGCGCCCCATTTCACAGTCGCATCAAAATAGGGGGATTTCCTGATCTGCGTTCCAAAGCCAAAATCATCTTTATCAGTCATAACGCATTATCCTTTCATGCTATAGCTTGTGACATAGCATGAGGAAAATAGGTTTCAATCAGGCTATGGCAAAAGACTTAGCCATATCAGCATGACAGGCAATGACAAAAGCGTCTGAAAAGAGATGATTTCCGCCATTAAACTCGCATTGCCATCTAATTCTCTGGCAAGCGCATAGCTTGATACAGCAGTCGGCATAACGCCAAATATCGCTATAATCTGCAAAGTGAGGCCAGAAATACCAAAGCTCATAGCCGTTACCACCATAATCGCCGGAAAGATAAGGGTCTTTGCCAATAACGCAATGCCAAGCGGGATAATCGCCCCTTTGATGCTGCTTGTGAATTGCACACCGGCACCAACCGCTAGTAATAGGGCAGGTAGTGCACCGCGTCCTAAAAGACCTGTTGTCTCAAGCAAAAAGGCAGGTGTGGGCAGAGGCATATATTTTGCAATAACCCCTGCTAAAATAGCCAAAATAAGCGGGTTTCTTGCAATTTCTTTTGCCAAAAGCTGTCCTGTATTGACCTTATCATTGCGCTTATTCAAATAGATGAGAACACAAACCGAAAGCACATTTGATGGTGGCACCAATATCGCAATACATAGCGTGCCAATCTCAACCCCTGCCTCACCAAAAAGACCTGCAATAATGGCTAATGCCATAAAGCCATTATGACGAAAGGCGCCTTGCAGAACAGATGACAAATCAGCATTTGATAATTTGGCCTGTGCGCCGATAATCCAAGTTATAATCAATACACCAAATAGACCGATAAGCATGGCAATCACAACAGCGTCAATTTGCATGCCCGTAAAGTCAGATTGTGAGACTGTCTTGAATAGCAAGGCAGGGAAAAGCACCCAATAGCTTAATTTGGACATGCCTTGCCAAAAGCTGGCCTCCTTCAAAATGGTGCGTGACAAAAGCTGGCCCAAGGCAAGGACAAGTATCACAGATAACAAAACTGGCAACGCAGCAAGCATAGATAAAAAATCCTTAAAGGGGCTGAGGTGGAAAACACCAACCGATAGACGTGTGAACGACGAGCCTATCACAGCTTTTTGCCTATCACAAAACAGAACGATGCTTGGCAGGTGAGAAATTCTTATTGTCTTGAGCGCCAAGTGCTTGTCATAGTGAGTGAAGATGCAGCCAACATAACAAAAGGAGCGGCAAATGGCACAAGAACATGATGAAAGCATGATGAATAACTTGTATTGGTGGGGCGTGCCGACATTGTTCCGCTGTCCTCATGTTGGTGTGCTAGATGAGCGCATGAAAGACGCTGATATCGCCCTTGTGGGGGTGCCGCATTCCACAGGCAATGGCACGACAGAGCGCGATCAGCATTTAGGCCCTCGTTCGGTTCGTCATAATTCAGCTGTTCAGCGCCGTGTTCATGGGGAATTTGGCTTTGACCCGTGGTCTGCAAAAACCATCATTGATGTGGGTGATGTACCTTTCCCAAGAGCCAATGATAATGAAGATTGCATTGCACAGATCACCTCTTTTTATGAACGCCTTGATGCTGAAGCTGTGCGCCCTGTATCTATTGGCGGTGATCATTCCATCACAGGCGGCATTATTCAGGCGCTGGGGTGCGGTAACATCACTGATGGTGAGCCAGTTTGTTTTTTGCATCTTGATGCGCATACAGATGTGTTCACCAAGGTTGATCATTTCCTAGGGGCAAAGAAGTCAGCCGCGCATTGGGGCGCTTATCTGGCTGATCAAGGCAAGGTTGACCCGCATCATTCAATGCAAATCGGGCTTCGTGGTCATCCGCGAACACAAGATTGGCTTCAGCCCTCTTACGATTATGGCTATAATGTTGTGACGATGGCAGAGTATCGTTCAAGAGGCGTCGCGGATGTGATTGCTCAAATCAAAGATACGCTTGCTGGGCGGCCTGTTTACATCACCTTTGACCTTGATTG
>WTHV01000050.1 GCA_011525265.1 Alphaproteobacteria bacterium
GTACATTTCCCTGCAAGATCTGCGGCCTTTTTGCTGTTGGTCAGGAAGCAAGCAAGGCGTAGTTGGTCATGCCATGTTTTAAGATTCTGGCTCAATCGGTTTTGGTTTAATCTCTGTTTTTCATCTTCAAGGGCGCGCAGTAAGGGGCCTGCCGCACATACCATATTCGCACCAAGAGCAATAGCCTTCGCGACATCAAGCCCATGGCGTATGCCGCCAGATGCAATCAGCTGTCCTTGTGGTAGGGCGGCTCGTGCGCCGATAATGGCGCTTTTTGTATCAATGCCCCAATCAAGGAAAGGGGTGAATAGCTCATCACCCTCTTGTGTCTCTTGCCTGCGGGCAACCTCGATGCGTGTCCAATTTGTGCCGCCAAGACCTGCGATATCAATATAAGCGGCACCCATACCGGCAAGAAGAGCTGCTAATGTGCCATGAATACCTGCCCCAACTTCTTTGACAATCACAGGAACAGGGCTTTTGGCAATGAAATTGGCAAGGGCATCTTGTGTGCCACGCCAATCATGGTCGCCTTCTATCTGGGCGGCTTCTTGCAAGGGGTTGAGGTGGATAGCCATGGCATTGGCCTCAATATCCTCTATGGCGCGCATGGCCATATCTAGGCCGCCTGTCGCACTTAGCTGTGTGATGCCAAGATTGCCAATCAGAACAAGGTTAGGATGTGCGGCGCGCAAACTATGCTGGCTTTTGTGTTGTGATAGGCTGGCACGCTGTGATCCAAGGGCAAGCGCTATATTCTGGTCAGCCGCAACTTCTGCTAGGGCATGGTTAATCTTATCTGCCCTATCAGTGCCGCCTGTCATAGCGCCAATGAAAAGAGGGGAAGCCACCTTAGTGTTGCAAAAGCGTGTCTCAAGGCTGATGTCTGCAAGATGCGTGGTTGGTAGCGCATGATGCCTGAGCGTTACGCTATCAAAAGGATGCGTAATCTGCGCTTGTGAGGCTGGTGCCTTGGCAAGATCAAGATGGGCATCTTTACGCCGATGGGCTTGGTTATCTTTGGTATTTGTCATGTCCCACCTTCTAGCGAGAAGAATACAAGCTTTTGCGAAGTGGTCGCCAAAGCCCATCAACTAATATCATATGCGGCACGGTTAATGCGGCAAGTCCTATAAAGATAATCTGAATCGCTGAAAGCGCAAAGCTTTGATACTGGTTAAGGACAAAAAGCGCGATTGCCCCAAAGACCCATGAAGCCACTGATAAGCCAATGCCAAGGGCATAAAGCTGGGCAGGGGCGCTTGTTTTGGTCGCATGATAAAGGCTGACAAAGTGGCGGCGTGAATGAAAGGCACAAAAATAGAGCGCAAAGGCAGGCAGAAGCGGCAAATAGGCCATGGCAGGCACAAGCAGGAGCACTTCAAAAAACCGCCCCCTATAATACGGATTTGTCAGTGCCATTCTGCCATAGGCTATGACACAAATCGCCCAAAGAAAGGCACAGGCATACATAAAGGCTGATAGAAGTGATAATGCTTCTATAGGCGCAAAGGTCAGTGCCCCAAAATAGGAAAAGGCCACCTCATGATGGGTGAGTGGCAACCAAAGCGTCACAAGTCCCCCATGGGCAATCAGGGCAATCAGGCGCGCTATGCCGTGATAGCCCTCCGTATCGCCCTTGCCAAAATGAAAGGCAGAGATAGCCAAAAAGGCGATTAAAGATAATTGCGGCATCATCAGCCAAAAGACCACAATCACCCCTGCCAAACATGTATAGAGCGCCAAAAAAAATGCGAGTGATTTGGCGCGGCTCTGTTTTGTGATTTCATCAGGCAATAGCGCATATATCGCCCCATCAAACGCCCCATGAGGCAGGCCAATAAAAACAACGCAGCCGAGCGCAATCATATCAAAAGTTGAGAGGATCATGCGCGCCCCCCTTTGGCTATGACGGCTAATGCGGCAGATATGAAGGTCAGCTTTGGCATGGCAAATATAATTTTTGCAATTAGTGGCCAGCGTGCTGTGCCAGACATAAAGCACGCAAATTCAGTGCCGGTAAGCGCTTTGGCAAGGCGCATAAATAAGCGTGCTGATGTGGTCGGGTGTTTTGATAAGACACGCAAAAAGACCTTATCCATCCATAAATCACGCGCTGATAGCGGCGATGTGGCGCGCCATGTGCCTGTCTTATCATGGTGCGCTATTATCTCTGCCACTTGTTTTTGGATAAAGGTAAAAGCATAGCCTGATGAGGGGCGTAAGGCGCCGCCTCGCGCGCCAATGGCGTGATTTGGGGCTTTTGTATCGCGGCAATCTGCAAGGGGGATGATGCCTTTTTCTGTGCGTGTCACATCATAGGCTATGCCGGGGTAATTTTGCGTCATATAGCGTTTGATTGCCTCTTCATAAAAAGCATCTTGCAAAGGCGTATCTGTGAATAGGGTTGACTCAATCAAGGCTGTATCAGGCGCAGTTGGCAACAGATAGATGAAATGGAGCCCTTGTGATTGGTCACATCTAAAATCCATCAAGGTGGCGATAGAGGGATCAAAAACAGGCTGTGATGTCTTAAGCATTTGACCAAGGAAATGCTGTAATAAAGCGCCCTCTGGCGCTGGCTTTGGCCGGCTGTCAAAATAGGGCGCTTGCGGTGTATCTTTGCCAATGTCGTCTTTTACAGCTGTATCTGTTATTGGCGATATGGTCTCTTTTGTGCCTGATTGTGCTGTGCAATAAGACAGCCATTGGGTGGATGAGAGCATATGATAGGGATGCTCATCAGAGTGATGGATAACGCTGATATCATCAGACATAAACCGCCATTTATGCCATTTATGCGTTGCTTGTCCGGCGGCATCATCTAGCCAAGGCATATGCCAAAAGCCCCAAATATGTTCGCTGCGATCTGTGGCTGGCTTATCGGTGATAAGGGCGATCTCTGCCTTCTTATCTTGCCCAATTGCCCGCGCAAGTGAAAGCCCGGCGCAGCCAGAGCCTATGATGGTAAGACGTGGTAGGCTCATACCGCATAGCCTTTCAGGGCAGTATGCAGCTGGCTGTCATGGGTTTGCGGTGATGATAGGGGCAAAATATAGCGTAAGGCAGGCAGGCTCGCCCGTGCTTTGGTTTTTGTGCTTGTGACTGTGCGTCCTTCATGCCAATTCAGATTATTGCTTTGCAACTGCACACCGATCTCACGATAGGAATAAGCTGCCACAGCAATCGCAATCTGTGCGCGTTTTGGCAAAAAGGCCAAGCCCTTTAGCCCGCTTGCATAATAGGTATCTGCTAGCCGCAATGTGCGCTCTAAGGCTTGTTGCACAAGGCGCATTATATCGAGGTTCTGGGAGGCAGCGCCTTGTGCAATTTCATCTGGGGTAGCGTTCTCAAGCCAATTGCCTGGTAAGTACCGCCGCCCCATCTTGGCATCTTCAAGAACATCACGTGCGATATTGGTCAGCTGCATAGCGATACCAAGATCAATCGCAAAGGCTGTGGCAAGCCTGTCATGACAGTTCAAAATAGGGCACATCATCATGCCAACCGTGCCTGCCACTTGATAGCCATAGATGATAAGGTCTGACTCGCTCTGAAGCGCCACTTGGCCTTGGTCAAATGTGAGGCCGTCAATCAGATGGCGCAAGGCAATGGGCGGCAATCCCATCTGTTGCATGAAGGGAGAAAATTCTGCCATATCAGGGTCATTGGCGTAGCTATCTGGCAATAAAGAGAGGCGCGTTAAATCTTCTGATATGGTTAAAAGGCGTGATTTACCATAAGGCAAATCGCCATCAGCTAGGTCATCAAGAAGGCGGCAAAAGGCATAGAGTCTTGCGGCATTTGCGCCATGCTCTTGACCTAAAAACCGCCTTGCCCAATGGAATGTGCGGCCGTTTTTTGCCAAAGATTCGTCATAATGCGCCTGTTTGCTGTGCATTGGTTTTGCTGTTGCTGTGAATGTCATCAGATGCCGGTCCTAAACATTTTAATCCTAATTTCTGTACCGTTTTCTATGCTGCATGAC
>WTHV01000118.1 GCA_011525265.1 Alphaproteobacteria bacterium
CCATTATTATTATAAGAATAAGGATTTTAAAGAGGTTATACAGATAATCCCTGCCGCTTTGGTTGGAATTATTATCGGCGGCTTTTTGCTTGGCACGATTGACGAAAATCATTTGCAATTTTGGTTTGGTCTTATTTGTATTATCTTTGCCTCTTGGCAAGGGCTTGCCCCGATTTTCAGTAAAATCAAAGGCGCCGCTATGTTGTGGGGCTGTGTTTCAGGTATCACCAGCACTTTGATCCATTCAGGCGCGCCACCATTTAATATTTATATGATCTCAAGAGGCTTGCCAAAAAAGACATGGCTAGCGACTGCTGGGCTATTCTTTTTTGTGATGAATTGCGTCAAAATCATCCCCTATTCATTATTAGGAGAATGGAGTAGCGCGATGCTATGGACATCTTTGTTGCTTGTGCCTGTTGCGCTATTAGGCACATATTTGGGTAAGCTTATGCAAAACTTTGTCTCTGAAAAACTGTTTGTCAGCCTCTGCCGCCTGTTCTTATTCTTGTCAGGTGGATTGCTTATTTATAAGGGGCTTGCCTCCATTTAGAGACCATTTGGGTTAATCTCAAACAAGGTGTGAAAATTGAAGAGAGAAGATAATCACATGAGCGAACAAAAAAAGATGAATATTCTTTGGATAATGTCAGATCAATTGCGCTTTGATTATCTGAGCTGTTACGGCGCAAAACATATTGATACGCCGAATATTGACTGGCTTGCCTCGCAAGGTGTGCGCTTTAACAAAGCCTATGTGCAATCACCAGTTTGTGGTCCTAGCCGTATGAGCTTTTATACAGGTCGCTATGTGCGCAGTCATGGCGCATGTTGGAATGGATTTGCCCTTCCTGTTGGTCAGCCCACATTAGGCGATCATATGCGTAATCTTGGTGTGAAATGTGAGCTTGTTGGCAAAACACATGCCGTGCCAGATCGTGAAGGCATGGCACGTCTTGGTATTGAGCCGCAGAGTCTTGTTGGCAGGCGCGTTAGTGAAGCAGGCTTTGATGTTATCATAAGAGATGATGGCACAAACCATTCTGAGAGCTTATCACGCCATGCTGAAGATTATGATGATTATCTGCGTAGCCATGGCATGGATGGGGAAAACCCATGGGATGAATGGGCCAATAGCGCTTATGATGAAAATGGAAATCTAGTCACAGGATGGCTGCTTGAAAATTCCCATCTTCCTGCGCGCGTGCCCAAAGAACATTCGGAAACAGCGTGGCTTACAACAAGAGGGATTGAATATATAGAGGCCCAAGGTGAAGAGCCATGGCTATGTCATCTGTCTTATATTAAACCGCATTGGCCTTATCTTGCGCCTGCGCCTTATAATGATATGTATAAGGCCGAAGATTTGCCGCCTGTTAATCGCTCCGAAGCTGAATTGCAGACAGAACATCCGCTCCTTAAAGCATGGACAGAAATGCGTGTTAGCCAAAGCTTTACCAGAGATAAGGTGCGCGAGCGTGTTGCACCTGCCTATATGGGTCTTATCAAAGAGCTTGATGATCAGCTTGGCCGTCTTTTCACCTATTTGAAAGACTCTGGTCGTATGGATAATACGATGATCGTCTTTTGCTCTGATCATGGCGATAATATGGGTGATCATGGGATGGGTGAAAAAGACTTATTTTATGATTGTTCAGCGCGCGTGCCGCTTATTATTTATGATCCACGCAAACAAGCAAATGCAACACGTGGCACTGTGAATGAAGATTTGGTAGAGGCAATTGATCTGGTGCCAACCTTCATCTCTTTTTACGAGGGCGCCCAAAAGCCGCATATTATTGAGGGTCGTTCACTTGAACCTTTATTACATGGGCAAAAGACGCCATGGCGTAATTATTGTGTTTCAGAATATGATTATGCAACAAGAGATGCACGTGTGGCTCTGAATATGGATCAGGCGGATGCTCGCCTTGTTATGATTTTTGATGGACGCTGGAAATATGTTTACGTCGAGACTATGCGCCCGCTTTTATTTGATCTGCAAACAGATCCAAATGAGCTTCACGAATTAGGAGGCGATCCTCGCTATGCCGCTGAGATAGAACGTATGAAAGAGTTCCATTTTGCATGGGCGCGCCAGCATCATAACCGTATCACCAAGGATGAAGCGACTGTCGAGAAAATGACAGCCGCTAAAGAGCCAAAAGGCATCATTATTGGTTATTGGAATGAAAAAGAACTTGAGCCAGACAATCTGCGATTGCCGCCTCATTTAAGAGATTAAGCAATCACAGTTTTATAGAGTTGGCTTTTGGCTTTATTGCCAAATGACTTTAGAGGATTTTACAGGCTTCATCAAAGGTGAGACGTTCAGCACGTGGGCGAATATTCTCACCAGAGCCATAGCCTATGCTGAGTAAGAAGCTTGCGCGCAGACTTGTGCCTTCGAAAAATAGCTCATTTGTTTTCGCTTGATTAAAGCCGGCCATCGCGCCGCAATCAAGGCCAAGAGCGCGTGCAGCAAGGATAAGATAGCCGCCTTGTAGCCATGTATTCTGGATTGCTTGGCGCGCTGTGATCTCTTCGCTTTGCTGTTCAAAATTCGCCTTATCCATATGAGGCGCTAGGCGGTCAAGATGGTCATAGAATTTCAAATCATGCGCCACAATCGCAATGACCGGCGCGGTCGCTGCTTTCGGGCGATTGCCTTCGGCGATGGCGTCCATCAATTTGGCTTTTGCTTCATCAGATTTTACAAATACCAGACGCATCGGGCAGAAATTTGAAGCTGTTGGCGCAAATTTGGCCACATCATAAAGGCTTTTCAATAAGCTATCATCAACCGCTTTATCTGTGAAAAAACGATGTGTTCTTGCTTCGGTGAAAATCTGTTTCATATGGTCTTGATGGTTCATCTCATCTGTCCCTATCGAATTGGTTCTATTTTGCCTGTTAGGTAAGGCTAACAAACGCGCTGGCAAGCCGTCTTTACAAGTAATTTGAAAATTTATTATGGGATAAGAATGTTTCTTGGCTAGCTGCCAAAATCTTAGCCATCTCTTCTTCATTTAACCACGGGTTAATGGACGCGCCAAAAGAGCGGCGCTCTTTAATGCGGTTATACCAATCTGTTGTGCGAGGATAACGCGCCTCCCAAAGCCCTGCCAGTCCCACACATTCAGTGCGGAAAAAATAAGAGGTTAGCATGGCATCTGCGAGAGAGTAATTTTCACCCATTAACCATGGCCCATGAGCTAAATCGTCATTTACCTCTGAGGCAAGGCGCGCCATGCGGCTTAACGCAACGGGCACATAAGCTGACTCGCCACCTTTTTCGACAAGATCTTGCATTTTTGCCGCGCGTAATTGATCCGGCATAGATGCCCATCTTTTGGCTAATTCCTCTTTGGGTTTTGCCAATAACATCGCGCGTTGATAGCTCGCAAAGGTCAGCGTGTTTACACTATCGTGATATTCAAGGCATTGCGTACCCCAAATACGGGTTTTGGCTTGGTCAGATGGGGCATCGGGCATCAGCTTATGCGCCTCGCTTAGCTGGTCGATATATTCACAAATGACGCTCGATTCTCGTAAAATCACACCATCATGATCAAGCACAGGCACAAAGGAACGTGGATTTATCGCAACAAATTCAGGCGTGAATTGTTCGCCTTTTGGCAGATCAATATGATGGCTTTCCCACGGGATATCCTTTTCATCCAAAACGATTCGAACTTTAATAGAGCAAACAGAATTTGCGCCATGATATAATTTCAACATGATAGACCTCTATTTCGCCATTTTCCTTGGTTTCAAGGTGAATTTGTTCTCTAAATCTTCTCATATCTTAAAAAGAAATACGGATATCTCACAATAATGAGAAAAATTAAAAAATCGATAAATTTCCTTGTTGCACAAAAAATCGATAAAGCACAAACTGAAAAGAACAAATAAGGTGACTCGTAATAAAT
>WTHV01000274.1 GCA_011525265.1 Alphaproteobacteria bacterium
CGATAGGATGTGCGTTTAAACAAAAGGTCTTTTTGCGAGTAATGATGAAGAAAAGCGGTAAAGAGGGCTTAAGGGCGTTATGGCAAAACAGCAATCTCGCAATTTAAATCGTCCGATCATCGCTGTTGTTGTTCTTGCGGTTCTCTTCAGCTATGCCGCGCCTAATTTGATGGGCCTTAAATCACCGCGCCTGACGCCTAAAGATGCGCTATCGCCTTTGCAATTAAAGGAAAGAGAAGCACGTTTATTGCGAGAGGAAATTGACGCATTAAACAAAAGATTAGATTTGCTGGTAGCACGTAATAAGCTTGCCGAAAAAGCCCAAGAGCTTGCTCTTGAAAAATCGCAAGAAGCCCAATCAGCCCTTGATGCCGCACAAGCAGATGCGCGCAGTGCCAATGAGGCATTCGATGAAGCTGACTTGAAAGATAAAGAAGCAAAGCAAGCCTTGCGCTATGCCAGAATGACAGAACGCCAAGCGCTTGAAGCATTAAAAGTAGCAAATGAAAAAGAACGCGCCGCGCAGCGTGCCCTTCTTGAAGCTGAGACATTACAAACAGAAGCGAATAAGGCGCTGATAAATGCGCAGTCGCAAAGCCGTCTTGCTAGTCAAACCTTGTCAGAAATCGAAGCGCTTGAAGCCAAAATTGCCGAATTAAATGCCATAGAACAGCAAGAAGAGATGCCGCTTGCTAAAAAGCCTGAGGATAAAGCAGAAAAGACAACAAGACGCTTACCAAAAGCAGGTGAAGCCATCCTCGCTTTTGAAGGGGGGCTTGTACCACAACATAATATCAAAACGCTGCCAAAGGATTTAGATACGCTTGAAGTTGCGGAGCGCAAAGAGACATTCATCGCATTACTATTGCCGTTAATTGTTGAGGCTAATGAGATTATCGCACAGCGCCGCAAAGATATTATCTCGGCGATTGATACCAATGATGAGGCCTTTATCAAGCGCATGGTAAAGTTATATGGCCTTTCGAAATTTAACGGTGATGCGCAAGAGCTTCATAGCCGCTTGTTAAGCCGTGTTGCGCCTGTACCAACCTCTCTCGCGCTTGCGCAAGCGGCGGTGGAATCAGGGTGGGGACAATCGCGTTTTGCCAAAGAAGGTAATGCGCTTTTTGGGCAGTGGGCTTGGACAGCAGATGCAGGGATAAAGCCGCTTGATGCCTCAAATGATCGCGCAGTTATCAGGTCATTTGCGACAATTTATGATTCCGTTTTTGCTTATATGCATAATTTGAATACGCATAGCGCTTATGCAGAATTTCGTCAGGCACGTGCAGAGATGCTAGCCAAGGGCGAGGCGCCAAGCGGGCTGTTATTGTCACGCTATTTGACGGCTTATGCGGAGCTTGGCAAGGAATATGTCTATACATTGCAGGCTATGATATTACATAACCGCTTTGACCTTTATGAGCCTTATCGCCTAGCGCGTTAGGAACTGACGGCCAAACCAACGCCATCTGCCATCAGGTCCCGGCATTGTGCAATTAATGCGAAAGCGTGGCCCATCAAGCGGCCCGGGTAGGCGGATTTCAGCACGCTGACCAATCAATGAGACATCCAGCTTGCCATATTTTGATGAAAAACAACGCAACTGATTCTTGGGCTCCATCTCTGGTGAGAGGGTAAAGCCATAAAAGGGCGGGTTTTGCGTAATGACCATATCAGCAGGTGTGATCTGGCTGACAACCAAAGGCAGTCCATTTGCGGCAAGTGACAAACGATTCAAATCACCATAGGCCTCATTAAACGCAAAGCGTGGCAATTCAAATGTTAAATCATCTTTGTGCATGATGCCGGAATTTTGTCCAAAGGCGGCAATAAAGCCAGCCTCTTTCACAGCCTCGGCAACGGCCAAGCTATATTCGCCATAAGGATAGGCAAACAAATCAGGGCGCAGACCAAGTTCAGCAATAAAGCGTTCATTAGAGGATGATAATTCATCCCTGACAGCCTCGGCTGAAATGCGGTGCATATGCGGGTGCGTGCGTGTTTGTGACCCTATTGTCACGCCTTGCGCCTGTAATTCGCGCAATTGATCCCAATCCATATAGCCACGCAAATTGCGGTCAATCGGCCCTGTGGCGACAAATAATGTTATCGGGAATCCAGCCTCTTTAAACCGTGGCCAGCCTTTTTCATAGACAGACAGATAGGCATCATCAATGGAAATGGCGACTGTTTTATCTGGCACAGTTTGGCCATTTTGGAATCGATAAATCACCTCAGGCAAAGGCATCACGTTGAAATTGCCCTCTTGCAAATAAGCAATGTGTGATTCGAGTTGTTCTAATGTTGTGTTGGTTGAGGGATAGCGTTGCTCATCAAAGCGATGATACATTAAAACACTAGCATGAAAGACACCTTCAGATTCTTGGCTCAGCGCTGGCACAGCAGTAAATGACCCAATAAGAAGCACAAGGGTAAGTACGAATTTGTGACAAATAGCCAAAACAGATGTGAATTTCATAATCATAACCTAAAACAGATAAGATGACAGATGTATCAGTATGAGCAAAATAATATTATTTTGACCCAAGATGCAAGGAGAGTTACACCAATAACCATGAGTGATACTGATAAAAAGTGCGTGCAAAATGCCCCTATTATCCTTGGGCTAGAGGCGAGCGGTGACCATGCAAGCGCCGCTATTGTCAAAGGCTCAAAGGTGCTGGCAGAAGCGCGTATTGATCAAAAACATGGCCATGCAAGCTATTTTGTCAGCCTTGCGGCAGATGCTGTGGCACAAGCACATTTGCGTTTCAGTGATATAACGCATATTGCGGCAGGTGTAGGGCCCGGCTCTTTTACCGGATTGCGTGTGTGCCTTTCAGCCGCCAAAGGGTTTGTCTTGGCAGGCGGTCTTGTGGGGGTTGGTGTAAATGGTCTTCGTGCGCGCGCCTTTGCTGCGCAAGACCAAGGCATAAAGGGCACAATCATCAGCTGTGCTGATACAAGACGCGGCAGTTATTTTGCGCAAAAATACAATGCCGACTATGAGGCACAAGAGACCATCACAGACGTAACGCTGGCCGAATTACAACAAAATGATAAAGCGCATGATGAAGCGGTAATCGTGGTTGCGCCATCTGAAGAGGCACAAGATGGCATTAGCTTTGTTGATATGAGTGCACGCCACATCGCTTTGCTCGCAGAATATGATATGACGCATAATCATGACCTTATGGCGCTTGATGCACTCTATGTCGCAGAGCCAAAATTAGGCCCATCAAAAAAAGCGGCCTCATGATACAGGCTGACACCCCTATTCAGCTTAGCGCAACAGACCCTGCCTATCAGGGGCTAGGGTCATTTTTTGATGCGTATGGGTATGGCCGATTTATCGCAGCTGAGTTTTCAAAACAATTTGGCCATCACAGCTATCAGGCCGTTATTATACAAAAATCAGATATCCTAGGCGCCCTATTATTTCGTCTTACAGGGGCTGAATGTGAGATTATTGAAATCGCAGTTGCCCCTGCGTATCGCAGGAAAAATCTGGCGCGGCGTATGATGGATGATTGTGTAAAGTTAGCCACAAAGGCAAAGGCAGAACGCCTTATTTTAGAAGTGGCAGACCATAATGCGCCAGCAAAAGCATTTTATCAAAATTATGGATTTAAGCCTATCGGCAGACGCCCGCGCTATTACAGCGATGATGCGGGGGGTAAAATCGATGCCATCATTATGGAATTATGGCTGTCAAAGGCGTGATTGCGTGCTATATAAGGGATTAGAGAGAACCGTAACCTCAGGTTTTAGAACAGACTTTCATGAAAAAACTTTTTATTAAAACATATGGCTGTCAGATGAATGTGTATGATTCTGACCGCATGAGCGATGTGCTTGCGCCTCTTGGCTATGTGCCGCATCACGCCCCTGAAGATGCTGATATGGTCATTTTAA
>WTHV01000207.1 GCA_011525265.1 Alphaproteobacteria bacterium
GATGGACGAGCCTTGCTCAGCACTAGACCCGATTGCAACAGCGCGCATTGAAGAGCTGATTTTTGAATTAAAAGGCGATTATTCGATTGCGATTGTAACACATTCGATGACGCAGGCAGCGCGTGTATCAGACAGAACCGCTTATTTTCATCTTGGTAACCTTATTGAAGTGGGCAATACACAAGATATTTTTACCAAGCCTCAACATGAGTTAACAAACAGCTATATCACGGGACGCTTTGGCTAAAATAGAGTTGCGGAAAACGCAAAGGATAAAACAGACATGACACAATCTAATCATATCAGCTCAGCCTTTGACCAAGATCTAAGAGAGATGAATGAGAAAATCGAAGATCTTGCTGATTTGGTACAACATCAGCTGAGAGCGGTTACAGAGTCTCTTGCGTTGTTAGAAGATAATGGGCTCGACAAGCTGATTAAACGTGACAAGAAAATTGATAAGCTTGAGTCTGAAATTATAGAACAGGCCGTTGCTGTGATAGCATTGCGGGCCCCGCGTGCTGAAGATTTGCGTCAGGTTCTTGTGATGCAAAAAGTTGCCACGATCTTGGAACGTATGGGTGATTATGCGCGTAATACTGCAAATCGTACCAAAGTGATTTTAGCAGAAGGCGCAAACCTTGTTGCCGTCTCACAGATCGAAGCTATGGCAAACCTGCTCCTCAGCACTGTTAATAAGGCGTTAGAAGCCTATCATACGTCAAATAAGGAACTTGCGATCGAAGTCCGAAATAGTGATGTGGAAATCGACAAGATTCATACCGACTTACATAAATCAATCATTGATGCCATGGCAGATAATCCTGATGGCCTTGTCTCTGGTGTGCATCTGCTATTCATTATCAAGAATTTTGAGCGCATCGGCGATTATGCCACTGGCATTGCAGAGCAAGTCTATTTCCTATCAGAAGGCGAATTTATCGAAGATTTCCGCCCGAAGGCAGATAAGACAAGCTGGAATGCTTAAGTAGGCCACTCCCACTATATGTTGTGATATATCGGGCGTGTTGGTGATGGTAAATATTCCTAAAATAATAGCTTTATTCCTACTGCTCTATAGCTCTCATGCCATAGCTGGTGAGAATATTATCCTGATGCGCCATGCCATAGCGCCTGGCACGGGTGACCCTGCTCATTTCCAAATCGATGATTGTGAAACACAGCGTAATCTCAGTGCAGAAGGCATCGCTCAGGCACAAGAAATAGGGAAAGCTTTACGTGCAAAAGGCTTGCGGCCAACACGTATTCTGACAAGCCCCTGGTGCCGTTGTATTGATACGGCAGAGGCGCTAGATTTGGGTGCATATGAAATTCATTACGGGCTTGCCTCTTTCTATGAAGGTCATGTTGATAGAGATAAGACACTTGCATATTTGCGTGAAGAGCTTGCACGCATTGAAGAGGATGAGCTTGTATTATTTGTCACGCATCAAGTTGTTATCCAAGCTTTAACAGGCATCTATGTGAAAAGCGGTGGCTATCTCATAGAGGACAGCACGCGATTTTAATAAGCGACTAATGAACGCATCTTGGTCGTGATATGTTCTATTTGCGTGAATGCGCATTAGCTTATAA
The DNA here is from genome assembly GCA_011525265.1 of Alphaproteobacteria bacterium. Classification (GTDB taxonomy): domain Bacteria; phylum Pseudomonadota; class Alphaproteobacteria; order Puniceispirillales; family Puniceispirillaceae; genus UBA685. Next base: position 1,597 of record WTHV01000207.1, read on the forward strand.
AGCTGAGAGCAACATTAAGTGGCTCAAAAGGGCTGACAATCCCTTTGGCAACCAGACCAAGCGAACTCCCTTATACGCGCAATATGGAAATGGTTGAGGTCATGCCTTCTTCTGTTCTGGCAAATGACAGGGTGCCACCATGCTGTTCAGCGATGTTATGCACCACTGCAAGCCCGATACCAGCGCCTGCTGTATTTACCGCATTCTGCCCTCGCTGGAAGGGTTGGGTTAATGTCTCAAGCTCTTCTTCTGAGAGATTCTGACCATTATCAAGAACACTGACTTCTGCATAAGTCTCATCCCCCGTAACGCTGACAATGGCGCGTCTGCCATATTTCAGCGCATTATCAATTAAATTTGTAATAGCGCGCTGCAAGGCAAGCGGGTCACCTTTTACAACGAAATTCTCCATTTGAAGGCTATTCACCTTATTTTGTTTTTCACTCTTACCCTGAAAAATATTCTGAATCGCTTTTGTTGAAATAACAGGCTCTTGAAACGAAACCGGCTTATCCATATCGGCATATTCATCAACAATCGTGCGTACCAATGATATTAACGATAACGGCCGGTGTTCCTCATCAGCTATTTCTGATTGTGTGTAAGAGAGGACTGACTGGATCATATCTGTCATTCTCACGATGTCAGATTCAATTTTCCCGCGTAATTCGGTATCTTCAATTTGCTCAGAGCGCAAAAGCAAGCGTGTTGCCGGCGTGCCAAGGTCATGGCTTACCCCTGATAAAAACATGGCACGTTTTTGAATAGATGCACGCTCTTGTTCAATGTTCATATTCAGCGCTTTTGCAAGATCCTGCAATTCTTTCGTGCCGCGCACCTCAAAGAGAAACGCATCTTTTTTCCGAAAGCGGTGTTTCAATTTCTCTGCGAAATTTGCAAATCCTGAAGCCGTCAAAGACGTAAGCGTTACGAGCGAGCTGATGATGAGAATGATGATTGATAATGCCGCTAAACGCCAATCAGCTGGCTGTGCATCACATCCCCAAATAGCGGTACCATCTATCTTACGCCATAACGCATTATCATATTTGATAAGCAATGTGTTCTGAGAACAATATCGTGCAAGAAGCCGTGTGATCTCTGCTAATTTTTGTGCATTAGCGACAGGGCTGTTAAGAGGTATATCATCTTTTTTATAGGATAGTTCTTTAGATAGCACCGTAACGCGGATGGTTTTGTAAATCGCTTGGTCTTTTACCGAATCATCTAGAACAAAATTGGAGATTTTATCTGATCCTGAAATAAAAGATAATTTCTGCCACAGACCGGCATCTGCTAGGCGGCTCTCATTGCGTGATAATTGTGAGGTTACAATCACATCAGGCAACACATCATGCCCTTGCAGATAATCATGAATGGCAATGCCTGCTAGATAGGATTTCTGAATATGGGATTGCCATCTATGATTAGAATCCATCCATAGAAATGCACTCAAAGCACCAGATAATACTGCGATGGTAATCCATGCATTCATAAGTGTCTTAATGCTGATGGGGATACCCTTACCCATGTTCGATTTTTTTCACTGATGCGCTGAACATATAACCAATATTCCGCACTGTTTTAATAAGCTTTGGATTTTTCGGGTCATCTTCAATCTTTTGTCTGATCCTGCCTATCAGTACATCTAAGGCTTTGCTGACCTGACCAGAGGTGTTTTTATCGCCCTCTTGTTTATCCATCGCCTCAATAATCTCTTCACGTGTTAGCGCAATATGCGGATTCGCCAGCAGCAGTTGCAATAATTTTAACTCTCTTTGTGATAGGGCAATCAAAACACCTTTTGCATTAAACACTTCACGCGTGCGGCTTTCATAAGTCCAGCCAGCAAATTCATAAGTGGCAGTATCACGTCGATGAAGTAAGGAAGGGCTTCTTTGCACGCGGTTTAAGACCGCATTAACCCGCGCTAGAAGCAATTGGGAATTAAAGGGCTTGGCAACATAATCATCTGCCCCAACCGCATATCCAGACATGCGATGATGATCAGATGATAAGGCTGAGACCATGATGATTGGCACATTATGCTCTTCACGTATCTTTTTACAGATATCAATGCCATTCTCATATTCTAGCATGACATCTAGCAATATCAGGTCTATTTGCTTTTCATTTAGATAATGGGTGAGGTCTGCTAGATTTGCGCCCTGATACACCATAAAGCCACTATTTTGCAGATAGTTTGCCATCATCTGGCGCATTTCAATATCATCATCTACTATAAGTAATTTTGAAATTGTCATCGCTTTTACACATCATTATGAGCCTCGTTATGGGAGAACTTTAGTGTAAAGA